>JALYJH010000050.1 GCA_030775415.1 Acidobacteriota bacterium
CGGGATCAACTATAATGGCGGCCCGGTGATGAACGGTGCCGTCAACATATATTTCATTTGGTACGGTGACTGGACTCAAGATGCCAACGCGAACGGAATTTTGACCTACTGGGCGCAACACATCGGCGGCTCTCCGTATATGGGAGTAAACACCACTTACGGCGATACCACCGGGAGCGTATCCGGTCAGGTGAGCTACGTAACCAGCACTGCTGATACCGGTTCCCTGGGCACGTCCTTATCCGATTCCAGCATCGGCACCTTGGTTTCGAATGCCTTGCGCTCCAACAGCCTGCCTACCGATTCTAACGGTGTCTACTTTGTGCTCACCGCTCCCGGCGTTAAGGAGACCTCGGGTTTTCTTACTCATTATTGCGGCTGGCACACCTATGGAAACATCAACGGCGCAAATATTAAATACGCCTTTGTCGGTGATGCCGCCGGGCCCAGTTTCGGGTCCTGCGCCGTCCAATCGAGCAGCCCCAACGGTGATGCCGCGGCGGATGCCATGGCTTCCGTCATGTCGCATGAACTCGAGGAATCCATTAGCGATCCCAATCTCAATGCCTGGTATGACGCGAGCGGTAATGAAAACGCGGACCTTTGCGCCTGGACGTTTGGCGCTGCCACTTACGCGGCAGCCGGCGGTGGTGTGGCAAACATGAAACTGGGTACTCAAGATTTTCTGATCCAGCAAAATTGGTTAAACGCAAACGGCGGCGGATGCGCGCTTTCCTACACGGCTACGCCGGACTTCAGTCTGTCCGTCTCCCCCAATCCACAAAGCCTGCCATCCACCGGCGGCACCGCCAATTACAGCATTGCCGTCACTCCCATAGGAGGCTTCAACGGCACCGTGACGTACTCCCGGCCGGCCTTGCCGTCCGGAATCACGGGCGGGATCAATGGAACGACGTTATCTCTTACCACTACCTCGGCCACCGCTCCCGCAACTTATCCAATCACGATCACGGGAACCAGCGGTTCGACGGTCCGCACCACCACGGCAACTTTAGTGGTCAACCCGCCCCCGCAGCCCACTTTCTCGCTGAGCGTCTCGCCGTCGTCAGCCACCGTGCATCGCCCCGGGACCGCCTCTTTTACAGTGACGCTTGGGTCTCAAAATGGCTTCACGGGCACCGTGGCATTATCCGTCAGCGGTGCTAAAACCGGAGTGACGCTCGCTCTGAGTCCGACGTCCGTAACTGGCAATGGGTCCTCAACCCTTACGGCAACAGTGAGCGGTAGCGCGAAGCGCGGTAATACTACTCTCACGGTTACCGGAACCAGCGGTACGATCAGCAAAACCGCCGCGGCCTCCCTGCAAATTCAATAGCAGGCGTAAACTCAGGGAGTGGAAACCACACTCGCCTTTGGAAAAGAGCGCCTCCCGGTCACCATACCGGACCGCTATCAGTGCCAGGTCCTCGCCTGGAAATCCGCCGCGCCTCTGGCCGACGCGGCGGCTGCCATTGAGGCGGCCCTCGATGCTCCCGCCGCCGGACCCCCGCTCTCTGCCGTAATCGCCGGGAAAAAGTCGGCCGCAATCTCCGTGTGCGACATTACTCGTCCCGCGCCTAATGCAGTGGTCCTTCCGCCCCTGCTCAAACGTCTTGAAGGCGGAGGCATCCCCCGGGGGAACATCACCATCCTGATCGCCACCGGGCTCCATCGCGCCGCTACCGATGCCGAAATCCGCCACATTGTCGGCCCGGAGATCGCAGAGAATTATAAGATCCTCAATCACGACGCGCGCCAGCGCGAGCTGCATCGCCACTTAGGCACCACCCGCTCCGGCACGCCAGTCTGGATCGACGAACGCTTCATGGCAGCCGACCTTCATCTCAGCCTCGGCTTCATCGAGCCCCACCTGATGCTAGGTTTCTCCGGCGGCCGAAAACTGATCGCCCCCGGCCTGGCTGCGCAGGAAACCATCAAGGAACTGCACAGCTCCCGCTTCATGCGCGACCCGCGCGCACGCGAAGGTTCCATAGATGACAATCCTTTGCACGCCGAACTGCTTGAGATTGCCAGCATCGCTCGCCACGACTTTCTCATCGACGTAGCGCTTTCCCACGACCGCCGCGTCGCCGCCGTCTTCGCAGGCGAGCCCGCCGGCGCCCACCACGCCGGTGTCGAATGGGTTCGCAACTCGCTTACTCAGCACCTGGATGAGCCCGCAGACGCCGTCATTACCACCGGCGGCGGATATCCCCTCGACATGACGTTTTACCAGTGCATCAAAGGCATCACGGCCGCCGGAAACATGGTCCGCCGCGGCGGGCGCATCTTACTTGTCGGAGCTTGTTCGGAAGGCGCAGGCAGCCCCGAATTCTGCGAAATGATGACCCTTTATCCGTCCGACAGCGCCTTCCTGCGCGGCATCGAAGGCGTACCCGTCACCATCGACCAGTGGCAATTGGAGAAGCTCGCGCTCGTGACCCAAAAGAACGAAGTTCTGTATTCAGTTCCCGGCCTGCCCCAGCAGTATCAGGCTAAAGTCTGGGGCCGCGCCTACTCGCAGCCGCAGGAGGCTGTCGATGCTCTCTGCGCAGGCCTATGCCCCGGCGCTCGCATCGCAGTCGTCCCCGAAGGCCCGTATGTTTTAGCGCAAGTACGAGCGTAGCTGCTCCACAGGAAGGAAAGGCCCGCCCTAGTGACGACAAACGGGCCGGCTCTGCACTACAATAACGGAGATATGAAATTTGCAGTGATTGTCGATTACGATCCCAACGATCCCAAGATTCCGATTGTCCGTCCGCCGCATCGCGCGTATTTGAAAGACATGTTCGCCAGCGGCAAGCTCATCCTCTCCGGACCCTTCACCGAAGGCGGCGGCGCCTTGATCGTTTACGAAGCCGCGTCCCAAGAAGAAGTCGCCGCGCTCATGGCCGCCGACCCCTTCGTCAAAGAAGGTGTCTTCAAATCGTGGGTCGTCCGCCCCTGGAATCCGTTATTCTGCAATCACAGCCTGCTGCCTGCCTAATCGTGGCGGTGCGGGTGGGCGTGCGGATGCGAATGAATTACTCCTGAAGCGTGCCGGTGCCGGTGCGCATGAATCATGTTGGCGCGGCTTAACAGCGCCTGATCGCGCAACAGCACGGCGGGTTCCCCCGCCGCCGCTACTTTTCCTTCGTGAAGCACCACGCAATGATCCGCGATGTCCTCCACCAGGGCCAGATCGTGAGTTGCCGTGATCACCGTGCGCGCTCCATCGCCCCAGGCGATTAACATATCGATAATCTGGCTCTCACTGCGGGGATCGAGCCCGGCCGTCGGCTCGTCTAGCAACAACACTTCCGGATCCAGCACCAGCACCGAAGCCAGCGCCACCCGCTTTTTCTCGCCTCCCGACAAGCGATGCGGCGGCCGCCCGCGCAGATGCTCGATCTCCATGAGAGCGAGCACCGCCGACACCCGCTCGACGATCTGCTCCTTTGGCCAGCGCAGCTGCAAAGGCGCAAAAGCGACTTCATCGAACACCGTCGCATTGAACAACTGCACTTCCGGATTCTGAAACACCAGCCCTACCCGCCGGCGGAAATCGAACGCAAATTCGTCCCGCTCGAACCCTTCTGCGGTGAGTACGCCGCCATGAAACGACACCGCGCCTGAATCCGCGAAGTACAATCCATCCAGCAACCGCAGCAGCGTAGACTTGCCCGACCCGTTAGCCCCGAGCAAAGCAATTCGCTGGCCCGCTTCGAAGGTGAGCGAAATATTAGCCAGCGCTACCACCGTCTCGTAGTGGAAGCAGACATCGTTCAACTCGAAAACTGCAACGGCCATGCGCTCAGCGTCCCCACCATAGAAGGCCCCCGCCCAGAGCGACGAAGCCGCCGAGCCAACACCAGTCCGCTACGCGCGCACGGAAATCCGGCAGCACATGAACTTCGCCGCGGAACCCCCGCGACTGCATCGCCAGGTGCACGTCGCTGCTTAGTTGAAAACTCTTGCTCAACAGTACTCCCGCTGCCGCCGCCGCCACACGCCGGCTTTGAATCGGCCCCAGTTCTCCCACCGTACGGCTCCTGCGCGCTTCAAACAGGTCTAGTGCCGCACGTAAAATCTCAAAAATATAGCGATAGGCCATCCCCAGGATCGCCACCACAACAATAGGGCACTTCAAAATGCGCAGAGCCTTCAACACCAAAGGCCAGGGCGTCGTCAGCACTAACAAGGCCGACAATGTAGCCGCCGTTTCCGCGCGCAAGACCAGATACTCCGCGCTCCGTAATCCCTGCGGGACTAGCGCAATTGCCGGCAGCGCAATCACTCCGGTAAACAGCGAGACCGGCAGCCAAACCCACACCGCCAATCTGCCCAGCCCGATTCCGGAGAGTAGGGCGAGGGCCAACGCCAGCGAAAAAATCGCCGCAATCGCCGTCAGGCGATGAGAGGCAGCGACTACCACAGCCAACACCAGTAACCCTACAAGCTTCACTCGCGGATCCACCCGCTGCAGCATCCCGCGCGACTCCGCCGAGCATTCGGCCTCCGCCGCATACTGCGCGGCCCGCAACAAGCTCTGGAGCGTCCGCTCAATAAAACTTTTTTTCTGCCGCAACAGCAGGCCAACAGCGGCGATTACTGCTATCCCCAACCCTGCCGAGACCGCATATCCTACACTCGAGTTTAAAAACGGCGGCGCGTACTTCGTGAACGGCGCGCTCCAGACATGCGCCAAACTTTGCAAGCCTGCAGGCGCCCGCACGAATTCGTCCACTGACCACTCGCCCCACGCCGATCCAGCTGCCAGAATCCCGAGCGGTGTCAGCGCCGCCAGCAGAGCCAAGGCAGCCCACAGCGGCTTGGTCACCAATCCCCTTTGTTCGTTCGCGCGCAACAATCCCGGTTCCAGGCGCTGCAGATACGCAAGCACGCCACCAGACAGCACCATCTCCGCAAGCCCCGCCACCGTTAGATGCCCCGCCATCATCGCCGGAACCGCGATCCGCAGCGGATACGGACAATACAGCGCCGCCCCCGACGCATCGCGATACAGCAGCGGCTGCAAGCCAAGCTCAATCGCCGCCGCCAGCGCACTGACGTTGATCGCCAGATACCCCGCCAGCGCCGCCGCCCACACGCGCCGCGGCGATGCCAGGGGAGCGCGCCCCGCCAGAAGCCCGTAAACCCCGTACGCCACCAGCGATCCAAGAACCGCCATGTTAAAACAATTTGCGCCGATCGCCGTAATCCCCCCGTCGCCAAACAGCAGCGCCTGGATCACAAGAGCGATCGAAATCGCCAGAATAGAAGCCCAGGGCCCTAGCACAATCGCCGCGATGCCTACGCCGACGGCATGTCCGGTCGTCCCACCTGGCAGCGGCAAATTAAACATCATCACGATGAAGGAAAAAGCCGCGAATACCGACAGCAGCGGCACCATGTGCGTGTTCAACCCGCGCCGCACGCGCCGCAGCGCCAACCACCAAAATGGCGCCGCCCCGCCGTAGAGCGTAGCGCAAGTGGCCGGGCTGAGGTATCCGTCAGGAATGTGCATCGTGCGGCTTTATCCGAAATGATTGTAGCCCCGCGGCGCCAAAGGCTTCCCCTGGAACTCGACCGCGCCGGCCTTACCCTTGACGATGCGTCCGATCAGCGTCGTCCCCGGCAGAGCTGCTTTCCCAGGCGGCAGCGTGAACAGCAGTTCGTAATCTTCCCCGCCATGCAGCGCCCGTTCGAGCGCAGCCCCACGCATCACTGGCACTTGTTGCAGCACCGCGGCAACTTCGGATTCCACGCACAGCCGATGCAAGTCCAGCGCGAGCCCATCGCTTAGATCCATGCAAGAAGTCGCTCGCCCACGGAGCGCCTGCCCCAGTTCCAGCCGTGGCCGGATGCGCCCGCCCCACGGTCTACCCAAGCGCCCGGAGACGTACAGCAAATCCCCCACCCGCGCGCCCCCGCGCCGCAGAGCCTTTCCCCGCGGAGCCGATCCACACACTGTCACATCGCAATAAACGTTATCGCTGTGCGCGAGATCGCCCCCCGCCACGACCGTACCCGTCCGCCGCGCCAACGCCAGCAGCCCGCGATAAAACCCGGCGATAAACTTTTCTTCGCGTGCACTCAGAGAAACCAGACAAAACCGCGGCTCGCCTCCCATAGCCGCAATATCGCTCAGGCTCCGCGCCAGCGCATTATGTCCGGTGATCGCCGCCGCCTGTTCAGGAAGAAAATGAACTCCCTCGATTGATTGATCGCTGGTGAACAGCAATTCTTCTCCGCCGCGTGGCCGGTAAATAGCGCAGTCGTCGCCAATCCCCAGCACCACGCCGTTGCCAGCCGGAGCTAGCTGGCGCAAGCGTTTGACGATGTCCAGTTCACTCATGAAACACGAGGCCTGACGGTAGCTCTTCCCCAAAGATCTTACCCATCGCCGCCAAGTCCCCAGCCGGTTCCACTTCGAGATTGAGATCCGGAAACGCGCGCCGCACATTTTCGAGTGTATGCGGCGGCAAGTCGCGTGTGGCATCCCCCGTAATCCGCGCCAACGCCGCCACTGCCTCTGCGGACTTCAGGACCTTCAGCAGCGCATCCACCCAACGCGACACTGTTGCCGCCGGCAGGACTTGATTGATAGGTCCGTAGAACAATTTCCGCGCACCCAGCCGTGCCAGACACCACAGCCCCGTCTCGACAAAATCTCCTTTAACGACGCGACTCAGCAGTTCATCGCCCAACTGCGTCTTGGTCTGTAGCGGCAGCAATTCAAGACTCGCCGCCGTCCGCCACATCTCCCGCAGCAAACTAGGATTTCCACGTTGCGGCTTCTTTGTCGCCCGCGGCAGCAGCGTAGGCGAAAGCCGTTGAAACACGTCCGTCTGCTGATTTTTGTTCAGCCCGCCAGCCACGCGCCCCCAAAAAATCCACCACTCGATTTCGTTCTGCACCTGATTTGCGAACGTCAGCCCTGCCGCATACACCCGCCGCGCCTGCTCGATCCGAAAATCATCGCCGGGAAACCCGAATCCCGGCCGCAAACAGAACCCGCACAAATTCAGCCAACGCAGCTCATACGCTGCACTCCGCTTGCGAGCCTCCGCCAGTTCCAGCATGCAGTCGCCCAGCTTGCGAATCGCCGACACTGGCCACGAGTTCCTCCCCAGCCCCAGCGCCTGTTCGAGCCTCGCCGGCAACTGCGCCGCCTCCGCTGTATCGCCCGCAAACGCCGCCGGAATCAGCGCCTCCGCCGCGGACATCGCCGCCTCGCTGATCACAGCCGCCGCCCGCACCGCCGCCTGCTCCGCCACCGCCTTGCGTAATTCGAACTGCAAGCGCCAGCGATGCTCACTCTCCTTTGAGTCCGCCCAAATCTCCAGCGTCCCTACTTCCGTCAGTTTCGCCCCCAATTTCACCGGCACCAATCGCTCCCCGGCCTTGCCAAACCGCAGCACGGCGTTCAACGGAGCGTGCAAATGCGGCTCGCCCTCAACGGACTCTCGCGGAAATTCCACGACATCTCCCGGATGATCCTCCGTTCGGGCCCGCGAACTGTATAAGCGGAAAGATACCGGCTTATTCGCGACCAACTGCAAATTCCCCGGATCGATCTCTACAGTCGACCCCTCTTCCGACCCGCGCGGCACTAGACACAACGTCCGCAACTGCTCCCCATCCCCGCCCAGCCCGATAAAGTAAGCGCGCGGCAGCCCGCCCCGCACCAACAGTCCCTGGCCAGTAGAGCGAACGTAAGAATAATAAGCCGCGCCTACAGCGACAGCCAAATCCAGATCGCGATTATCCAGAATCAGCGGCCGTCGCCCATACCAATGCTCCAGCACGTCCGCCACCCGCTGGCGCAGAATGTCTGGAATAAAAAAACCGCCGTTAAACAAAATTGCGTCCGGTACGGCATCGCCCGCGCTCGCTAGAAACGCCGCCAGATGCCGCGTTACCGCCGGATCGGAAACATACGGCAGCCCTAACTCCCGAAAAGGACTCCGCTCCTCTTCCTTAGGCCGGTCCGCCAGCTCGCACATCGGTAAAAAACCGTCCAGCGCCAACTCCAAAACTTCTTCGCGCGTAATCTCCGTCTTCAAGGTGCCGCCTACCAGAGAGGAGCCGCCGCCCAACACCGTAATCTCGGCGCTAGGCAACGTAGGATCGGCCAGCAGCCTCTCCTTTGCCGCCGCACATTGCCGCCGCAATCCGCTGCGCTGCCGGATGGACAGTGTCTTGCCCAGCTTCGCCTCCACCAGCCAAGCCAGCGTGAGATCCAGGTTATCTCCGCCCAGCAGCAGATGCTGACCTACGGCGGTCCGCGTGAAATCGATGCGATCCCCCTCGCGCGCCACACGAATCAAGGTGAAGTCGCTCGTCCCGCCTCCGACGTCGCAAACCAAAACCGTCTGCCCATCGAATAGACTCTTCTGTGAACGTGTTAAATCATTTGCGATCCAGGAATAAAACGCCGCTGCCGGTTCTTCGAGCAGCGTCAGCTTGTCGATCCCCGCCTCGCGAGCCGCCATCACCGTCAGTTCGCGAGCCTCTTCATCGAAACTGGCCGGCACGGTCAGCGTGACATTATGCTCCGCAATCGCCGACCCCTGCTGCTTCTGCCAAGCGTCAGCCAGGTGTTTGAGGATCCGGGTGGACACTTCGACGGGCGACAACACCCGCCCCCCCTCCTGCGCGTCCCACGGCAAAATCTTCGCCGTACGATCGACCGCCGGATTCGACAGCCAGCTCTTAGCGGAATTGACAGACTTCGTCGGGACAATCGCTCCCTGCTCGAGCGCGTAAACGCCAATATATTCCTGATCGCCCAAGAACAAGAAGGAAGGCAGCGTGCGCCGCAGCTCAACACGTCCCTGCGCCACATACTGCGGCACGTCGAGCACGTGAATTGTAGGGTAATCGGCCTGGTCAGTAGAATCGATGTACGCCAGCGCGGAATTAGTAGTGCCGAGGTCGATGCCGATATTCATTCGGACTATTCGACTTCGATCTCAGCCGGAGCAAGAATCATTCCGGGCACCGCCGCAGGTAGATCGACCTTAACTGCCTGCCACCCCTTATGCCGCAATAGGCCGCCCGGAGCCTTCCCGTTAGCCGGCACATTCCCAATCAACTTAATCCCGCCCTGCACCACGCCGTCGATCTTCGTATACGTTCCCTCAACCCCGTCAATGACAGGTTGAAATTGCAGATACCGCTCCAGCGCCTTGCGCGACTGCGCTTGCACGTCACGCACAGCAGCCCCCACTTGCTCATCCGAGTAAGCTCCGATATCCTCCATCAAGAAGTCCACCAGCCGGGCATCACGCTGTAACAGCGAAAGTATCTGCACCGCCCCATCGGCAGCGCCAGCCTGGGGCTTCGGAGGCGGAGCCGCCTTCACCGGCATAGGCTTGGAGTACCCAAAGGCCAATGCAATGTCAGGCGCTAACGCCCCCGAAAACAAGATCGAGAAGAAGCTGCGGAATGCAAAAGAGATTCTATTCAAGATCCTTCCATTTTACCTTGCGAAAGTTGATCCATCACGCGTTGTACAGTTTAGATGTGGACAGACAAAATTCCAAATCATCACGCGCTGCCAAAGGCGTAGTCGAAAAACGGGAGCATTTGCAACTCTCCGAGAGAGACAGCATACGGCTTCTGAAACTGCTGGATGCTCCACCCTCGCCGAATGCAAAGTTACTGGCCGCGGCAAAGTCGTTGCCAGACTCGCGGTAGTGCGCTAAATCTTTGCAGTTGGAATAAGTAAGGTTATTTTGCAGGATGGGTTGAGATGTACGTGTTGATCAACCACGCGCAAACTCCACCGAGCAGCACAATCAGACCGCCGATAACACTGACGACTACTTTCGCGGCGTGCACATCCTTGCCAATGCCATCTAGCTTGTCGCTGTGAGCTTTTGATTGATCCTTCAACGAACTTACTGCTTCAGTAAGTCTGCCGACAGATTCCTGCATACGCATGACGATCTCAAGGACAAAAGAATAATCACCCGTAGGCAGAGCGGGCGTAGTCTCAGGGAAGCTGGTAGGGACTGAAGGTGGACGATCGTCTCTTTTAGGCATGGGGTGCCCCGAGCCTAGATTTGAGCCACTCCCAAACACCCGGGTTGCCTCGCCCGAAGTAGCCACCAGTGCCAGCGATAATAATCGCATTTCCAGTTTCGCCAGTCGTAATTCCCAGAAGGTCCGACATTTCCTTCGTCGTCGTGCCCCCTGCAACAACGAGCCACTGGCCCGGATTTAATACGAGGTGGTCGTTAGGATATTTGCCCTTAATCGCAGCATCAATCTGATCGAGATTGGTCTGTCCAAGAACAGCGAAAAGTTGCGGAATAGCGACTATAGGCATGGGCCGACCATCAATCCTATTGTAGGTGATCGGCTGATGGCAAGCGATTGCTTAGGATATTTATCGTAGCGCCCACTCCCATAATGATATGCTCAAAATGCCTACATGACCGCCCGGACCCGCTTCTGCCTGGTGCTATGCGGCATCGCCGCCTCCGTCACGGCGCTCTACGCATTCCAGCGCGAATTCCGCGTCTACGCCAGCCTCG
>JALYJH010000051.1 GCA_030775415.1 Acidobacteriota bacterium
ATCCGCGAAGAAGAGGCCAGCAGCCTCGACCAGATGCGCAAAATGGGCCGGGCTTTCGGCCCCAGGCGGCAAAGATGAACGTCGTCTATATTCTGTGGCTGCGGCAATTGAAACGCTCCGCCCGCGCCCGCGCCCGCATCATCGCGTCCTTCGGGCAGCCGCTGCTGTTCTTGCTTGCCTTTGGATTCGGTTTCGGAAACATGTTCCAGCGGGCCGGCCAGGGTAACTACATCCAGTTCCTGTCGCCGGGCGTCATAACCATGTCGATCCTGTTTACTTCTATCTTCTCCGGCATTGAAGTCATTTGGGACCGTCAGTTCGGCTTCCTGAAAGAAACGCTAGTCGCCCCCGTCCCGCGCCTTTTGATCATGATCGGCCGCACCCTCGGAGGAGCCACGGTTGCCGTGCTGCAAGGGACAGCGGTGTTTTTTATATGCTTGGCCGTAGGATTTCGCGTGCCGTCATTGGCGCTGCTGCCGTTGGGATTCTTGTTTATGATTTTGACCGCCCTCCTGTTCACCGCCGTCGGCACGGCGCTCGGCTGCCTCCTGCCTGATTTCCAGGGATTCCAGCTGGTCATGAATTTCCTGGTGATGCCCATCTTCTTCCTCTCCGGCGCTCTCTTTCCACTGAGAAATGTGCCGCGCGCGCTAAGCATCGTCGCCAGCCTAGATCCGCTTTCTTACAGCGTCGACGGCTTGCGCTATGCTTTGGCCGGAGGAACAGCCTTCGGCGTCATCGCGGACTTCCAGGTTCTAGCGGTCGTCACCACGCTGGTGCTCTTTCTGGGCGGCTACGTGTTCTCCAAAATCCAAATATGAGACTCTGGTTGCCGTGACAGATTATGCGATAGGTGTGGATTTAGGCGGCACCAACCTGCGCGCCGCAGCCGTCAGCCGTGACGGCAAAATGCTGAACAAGATCGCCGGCTCAACCCCTGTGGGCGCAGGCCGCAATGCCGTGATCGACGACATCGTGGCTTCCATCGAAAAGCTGCAAGCCGGTTTGCCCGGCCAAAAATTAGCCGGCGTCGGCGTGGGCGTCCCCGGCTTCATCTTAAGGGACAAAGGCATCGTGGTTGGCGCGCCCAACCTCCCCGCGTTCGATAATTACCCGGTGCGAGATGAAATCGAGAAGCGCCTGGGCTCTAAGGTGATTCTCGAAAACGACGCCAATGCCGCTGCCCTGGGCGAGAAATGGATGGGCGCGGGCCGCGACGTCAACGATCTCATCCTGCTCACCCTCGGCACCGGCATCGGCGGAGGCATCATCGTCAACGGAAATATTCTGCGCGGCTCCCTGGGTATGGCCGGCGAGATCGGCCACACCACGATTTCGCCCAACGGCTATCCCTGTGGCTGCGGCAACACCGGGTGCGTCGAAAAATACGCCTCGGCGACCGCGGTCGCCGCCATGGCCCGCTTGATGAACCTGGGCCACGATCTGTCATCTGAAGACGTGTTCAACCTGGCCAAAGGAGGCAATGAGCGCGCCCAAGCCATCTTCGAATGCGTCGGCGTTTCGCTGGGCACCCTGCTCGCCACCCTCGTCAACATCTTCAACTTTCCTCTATACCTGCTAGGAGGCGGCATGACCGCCGCGTGGGAACTATTTGAACCTCCTATGTTGGCCGAAGCTGCCCGCCGCTCCTTCATCTACCGCAAGAATCCGCCGCGTATCGAACGCGCCACGCTCGCTGGCGACGCCGGACTCTACGGCGCAGCCTACTTGCCCTTACGAGTAGACTAAGCTCACATGAAAGCTCTGGAGCTGAAAGTGCCACCGCCCGCCGTGGCTTTAATCATCGCGGTGCTGATGTGGCTGATGGCGCGCGCACTACCGGCACTTGATTTTGAGTTCGCTCCCGGCAGTCTTATCGGGAGCGTCCTGGCCTTGACGGGAATCGCCACGGCCGTTGCAGGCGTGGTTACGTTCGCGCGCGCCAAAACCACTGTTAACCCGACCACTCCCCAAGCGGCCACCTCATTGGTCAGCAGCGGTATCTATCGAATGACTCGAAACCCCATGTATCTCGGCTTGCTCTTGATATTGACCGCCTGGGCTCTGTACTTGTCGAATGTGCTTCCTTTCCTGTTGCTCCCCGTCTTCATCCTGTACCTCAACCACTTCCAGATAGCACCAGAAGAACGCGCCCTCGCCTCGCTCTTCGGACGCGAGTTCGCCGCTTACCGGTCCCGCGTCCGCCGCTGGATATAGAGATGGACATGGAGAGGGATATAGATCGGGATATACTCGAAACCATGCTCCGGTCTTTTTGTCTAACAGTCTTTGTAGCCGCGGCAGGCTTCGGCCAGGCTCCGCCCATTGGTGTCCCGCACGTGGCGTTAGCTTCCGGACCTTTCCTCTTCGACACCGCCGAGCAGCACAAGCTGCGCGTAGTGGTGCTGGCCCGCGGGCTGGTTCATCCCTGGAGTCTGGCTTTTCTTCCGGGCGGCAACATGCTCATCAGCGAGCGCGGCGGCACCCTCCGTATGCTTCGCGACGGCGTCCTCGACCCCACCCCACTGCCGGGTATCCCGAGCGTCCAGCACCTGCGCAATGGGGGCCTCTTCGACGTGGTCCTCCATCCTAAGTTTGCAGAAAACCAGCTGGTCTATTTCACTTACACCAAGCCTGGAGAGAACAACCAGTGGTCCACCGCACTCGCCCGTGGCCGTCTGGATGGCGCAGTTTTGAAAGACGTCAAAGATCTCTTCCAAGGCGAGCCTACCGCCCTAATCGCCGGCTCGCGCATCGCCTTCGCCCGCGACGGCTCGATCTTCATGACCACGGGCGCCCCCACCGGCACGCTGGCGCAAGATCCCATGAGTGATTACGGAAAGGTTCTGCGCTTACGCGATGACGGAACCATCCCCAGCGATAACCCCTTCGTCGGTCGCGCCGGATATAAACCGGAAATCTACACGCTGGGCCACCGCGATCAACTCGGCCTCATCATCCATCCCGAAACCGGAGCCGTCTTCACTAACGAGAATGGCCCCAACGGCGGCGACGAGATTAACCTGATCTCGCCCGGCCATAACTACGGTTGGCCGCTTGTGAGTTACGGACGAAACTACGGAGGTGAACGCCTGTCTGAATCGCCTTCCCGCGAAGGCATCACCGAGCCCCTGGTGATCTGGGTGCCGTCCATCGCGCCCTCCGGGATGACCTTCTATACGGGAGACCGCTTCCCCGCCTGGAAAGGCAACATTTTTGTAGGCGGCATGCGCCAGGGCGAGATCCCCGGCACCGGCCGCCTCGAGCGCATCGTCTTCAACTCAAAAATGGAAGAGCTGCGCCGGGAATCGCTGCTCCTCGATCTGCACCAGCGCATCCGCGACGTCCGCCAAGGCCCCGACGGGTACCTTTACGTGCTCACGGAAGAAGAAGACGGCGCACTGCTCCGCCTCGAGCCCGCCAACTGATTCTGCAACATGACCAACGATCTCGCGGTGCTGATCACCGAGATCGATGCCAATCTTAGCCACGCGGAATCGCTTGCCGCCGGCCTGTCGCATTCGCAATTCAATTGGCGCCCCGGCGCAGCAAGCTGGTCGATCGGCCAATGCGTCTCGCACTTAAATCTTGTCAACGGCCAGGACCTGGCGCCCCTGCGAGCCGCCATCGAGCGCGGCAAATCACGCCAACTCTTGGGCGACGGCCCCTTTACATATGGATTCTTATCCCGCAAATTCGTAGCCGGCATGGAACCCCCGGTCAAACGCAAATTCAAAGCGCCCAGAACCTATCTGCCGCCCCAGGACTGCGATCCTCAAACCACACTAGCTGAATTTCGCCGCCTTTCGAAGGAGCTGCGCACACTGGCGCAAAGTGCCTCCGGACTTCACCTCGCGCGAGTGAAAACCGCTCTGCCCGCGTTGCCCCCGCTTCTGCGCACCTTCGTTAAAATGCCTCTCGGCGCACGCCTCGAAGCCATCACCGCTCACGACCGCCGTCATCTTTGGCAAGCCGAAGCCGTCCGCAATCATTCTGAGTTCCAGCTCTAGCGTGACCGGCCCCCTTTGGCGCCTCTACCGTTAGGTAACATTTACGCTTCCCCTCGGCCTGAATCAATGCGACAATTCTGTTAGAACATGATCCTGCGTGAATGGTTTCGCGCGAACTGGCGTGTTCCGGTGTTGGCAACGTTGGCTTTCACCGGCATTACCGTTTCTGTGGCAGCGCAAGGCGATGCTGTCTCTGAACTCAGGTCTGCTATAGCCGCTTTGCAATCCAATCGCGAAGCGGCCGCCGCCGCCGCCCTTAAGAGCCTCGACCGCAAGCTTCCTAAAATCGCCGACTACATCGCGTGGTTCCGCGCCACGGCAGAATTCAGCGCCGGAAATTATGCGGCGGTGGCCACGGCACTTGATCCCGTGTGGTCGCAGACTCCCACATCCCCGCTGATCGGCCGCGCCGCTCTCTTAGCGGCGCAAGCCTATCAGCAAACCGCCAACACCTCCGCCGCAGTCAGCTTGCTGCGCAAACATTACAGCTCACTGCCCCAACCCCAGGGCGACCTGGCTGTGGCCAAGGCCATGGCAGCCGCCGGCGATCCCGTCAGCGCCGCCGTTTACGCGCAGCGTGTTTACTACGGTTACCCCGTCACCACTGAAGCCAGCGAGGCCGACGCTCTGGCCGCCAATCTGGAATCGCAGCTCGGCGATAAATATCCGCCCGTCCTGGGTAGCGCCCTGCTCGGCCGGGCGCTCAAGCTACTCGACGCCGGGCAAGGCGACAAAGCCCGCAAGGAACTCATCACGCTGCTGCCGCGCTTAACCGGTCCGGACCGCGACACCGCCCAAGTGAAAATTGGAGTTGCCCAATACAACGCCAAAGACACCAAAGCCGCGCAAAAATATTTGGCCGAGCTGGTTGTCGAATCGCCCGCGGCCGACGCCGAGCGCATGTACTACCTCTTACTATGTGCGCGCCGCGCCAACGATCGCGACAGCATGAACGGCGTGCTAACCCAACTCGCCAGCCTGCACGCCAACTCTATTTGGCGCCTCGAAGCGCTTCTCGCCGTAGCCAATTCCTATCTGATCGAAAATCAAGTGGACGCCTACGCGCCGCTCTACCGCGCCTGCTTCGAATTCTTCCCCAAGGAAACCCGCGCCGCCGGCTGCCACTGGAAGGTGACTTGGGCCCACTACCTCCGCCGCAAAGACGACGCCCGCGACCTGCTGCGCGAACACCTGCGCCTCTTCCCCAACTCCGATGAATCATCGGCCGCCCTCTATTTCCTGGCCCGCTTAGCGGAGGGCTCCGACGATCCCGCCGCCGCCCGCGCCTACTACACCGAAATCGTTCGCGAATATCCGAACTACTTTTACACTGGCTTGGCCCGCGAGCGTCTCGCCGCCATGCCCCCCACCTCCGCCACGCCATCCGCGCCCGTCGCTGATTTTCTGCGGACCGTCGACTTTAACACCCGCGCGCGCGTCCGCAATTTCGAACCCAATGTAACCGCGAAACTCCGCCTGGAACGCGCCCGCCTCTTAGTCTCCGCTGGACTCGACGATTGGGCCGAAATAGAACTTCGCTTCGCCGCCCAGATCGAAGATCAACCGCACGTCATGGGTTTGGAACTGGCCACCATGGCCGACCGCCGCGCGCAACCCGACAAGGCCATGCGCTACCTGAAACGCTACGCGCCGGATTATCTCTACCTGCGCATCGATTCCGCCCCTGACGAATTCTGGAAGCTGGCCTTCCCGCTCCCCTATCGAGCGGATTTCGAACGCTTCGCACGCCAGAACAGTCTCGACCCGTTCCTCTTCGCCGCCCTGGCGCGTCAGGAATCCGAGTTCAATCCCAAAGCCGTCTCCGAGTCCAGCGCGCGCGGACTCACCCAGATCATGCCTCCCACCGGACGCGAACTCAGCCGCCAATTGCGTCTGAAGCCGTATTCCACCGCCAGCCTGTTTCAACCGCAAGTGAATCTGAAACTCGGATCGTTCTACTTGAAATCGCTCACCGACAGCGTCGAGGGACGCCTCGAAGCCGCTCTCGCCGCCTACAACGCTGGTCTCAGCCGCGCCAAAGCCTGGTCTACCTGGGGCGAGTTTCGCGAAGCCGCTGAGTTCGTCGAAACCGTGCCCTTCACGCAGACCCGCGAGTATATTCAGATCGTTTTGCGCAATGCCGACATCTACCGTCAGCTCTACGCCAATGAAAAGCCCCCCGCTCCTACCAACCGGCTATCCTATTCCAATGGGATCGATCAGCGACGAAAAAGTTCTCGCGCCACCGGCGCTCCCTAGCTTTCGCCCGCGTTTCCGCAGCGAACGAGCCGCTGGCCTCAACGAAAGTGTCATCCGCGAGATGACGCGCCTCGCGTTCCAGTTCAACGCCGTCAATCTGGCGCAAGGCTTCCCCGATTTCCCCGCCCCTGAAATTTTGAAACGCGCCGCCATTGAAGCCATCGAAGCCGACATCAATCAATATTCCATCACCTGGGGCGCGAAGCTCTTTCGCGACGCGATCGCCGCCAAATACCGCCGCCATTACCAGCTCGATTTCGATCCCGAGCGCGAAATTACCGTCGTCTGCGGAGCCACCGAAGGGATGATCGCCGCCCTCACCGGGGTCACCAATCCCGGCGACGAACTGGTCGTCTTCGAGCCCTTCTACGAAAACTACGGCCCCGATTCCGTGCTCTGCGGATGCACCCGCAAGCTCGTCGCCCTGCACGCTCCCGATTGGACCTTCGACCGCGACGAACTCCGCCGGGCTTTTTCGCAACGCACGAAAGCCATCATCCTGAACTCGCCCAACAATCCCACCGGCCGCGTCTTCACCCGCGAAGAGCTCATCTTTATCGCCGAGCTGTGCCAGGAATTCAACGCCCTCTGCGTCACCGACGAAATTTACGAACACATTCTTTACGGTGGCGCAAAGCATATCCCCATGATCCAGCTTCCCGGCATGCGCGACCGTACCATTCTCATCAACAGCCTCAGCAAAACGTATTCCGTCACCGGTTGGCGCGTCGGTTGGGTGCTGGCCAGTCCCGATCTCACGGACTCGATCCGCAAAGTCCACGACTTCCTAACCGTGGGCGCCGCCCATCCCCTGCAGATCGCCGGCGTGACCGCCCTCCAACTCCCGGACTCCTATTACAGCGAACTCGCTGAAAAATACAATGAGCGCTGCACCGCCATGATCGACATGCTCACTCCCGTCGGTTTCCGCTGCTTCCGCCCGCAAGGCGCTTACTACGTCATGACCGATATCTCCAGCTTAGGCTTCAAGGATGACATGACTTTCGGACGCTATTTGGTGGAAACGATCGGTGTTGCCGCTGTGCCTGGATCCTGCTTCTTCTCCAATCCACATGACGGCGAGCAGATGATCCGCTTTTGCTTTCCCAAAAAACCCGCCACCCTGGAAGCCGCCGCCGACCGCCTTCGCAAGCTCCAAAAATAGCTGATCCCGTCGCAACCGCTTTCAGCAAGAGCGCGCATTAAAACGCTTTCATTTTGCGGTCAAATGTGCGACGCTGACTTAGGAGGCATTATGACTCCTCTACCATTACTGCCCGAGTGTATTGTGCGGGAAGACGGCCACGGCCCAGACGTAGCGCTCGAAGCCAAACAAGCCCAGCGCTTGCAGCTAACCTTGCGCGTAAACCGGATTCTCGAACGCGAAACCTTGGAAGTGAGCATTCATGGTTCCCGCGATCGCACGATCTGGCAACCGTTGGCTATGTTTCCGAAAAAATCTTACTGCGGAACGTATTCTATACCGGTAGACCTCACCGGCCACCCCGACGTGCGCCACCTGCGCGTGCATTGGAAAGTGAGCCGCTGGAATCTGCAGAATCCCACACCGGTTTTCGGCTTCGATGTGCACGCCGACGAACTCCGCATCAAAGTAGCCAGCGCCGCCTGAATTTCACAGGCGATTCATCAAACTTGCCGCGTAACCAGCGCCGAATCCGTTGTCAATATTTACTACCGTAACGTTGCTCGCGCAACTATTGAGCATGCCCAGCAGCGCGGCCAGACCCTGAAAGCTCGCCCCATAACCCACGCTTGTGGGAACCGCAATTACGGGAGCCATCACTAATCCACCTACTACGCTCGGCAGTGCGCCCTCCATCCCCGCGCACACAATCACCACGCGAGCCTCCGCCAGCCGCTCGCGATGATGCATCAGGCGGTGAATTCCCGCCACGCCGATATCGTGGAAGGTCTCCACTTCATTCCCCATGACCTCGGCGGTGACCTGTGCTTCTTCGGCCACCGGCAGGTCGCTCGTGCCCGCGCACACAACGGCAATCTTACCCTTGCCGTGCACTGTCCGGTCGCGCCAGACCCGCAGCGAACCCGACGCCGGAAAGTATTCCGCCTCCGGCTGCTCCCTTTGCAACCTCTCGGAAACTTCGCGCGGAATGCGCGTTACCAGAATGTTCCGCGCCTTCGCCAGCAGCGCCGCCGCAATCGCGGAAATTTGATCCGCCGTCTTGCCCTGCCCGAAAATCACCTCCGGCATGCCATGCCGCAGTGCCCGGTGATGGTCCACCTTAGCGAAACCCAGGTCTTCGAAGGGCAAATGCCGCAGCCGCCCAAGCGCCGCGTCTACATCCAATGCTCCCGCGCGCACTTCTTCAAGGAGCGCACGCAGTTGGTTTTGATCCATAGGAAATCTCAGGATAGCAGCGCCTGGGTTGGCACCTGGGTTGCCCGCTTGGATTTCCCCCAGCTTGCCCGCCGTGCCGTCCGATACCCGCAAAAGAGGTGCCCCCCACCCACCTCAATTCCCTTGGCTCCAGCTAAGGCCCAAGGCATAATCATTCCTACATGAACAAGCCGGCGACTGAAACTCTCCCCCAGATTTGCTCCGAAGTCGGACTCACCTGTCAGAGCTGTACCGGCGAAACCGCGCGCCAGGTCGCGGCCGTTTGCAAAGGTCTGCACGGGAAAGCCATCGGCCAGATGTTCGTGCAACTCTATCCCAATGCAGCCTGCGCCCCGGCCCATAAGTTATTCGCAGCACAATACGAATCCGCTTGCGAGACTCCCAAACGGCGCGATTTCATGTCCGTCCGTCCGGCCGCCATGGCCGCGGTAGCCTAAGCCTTGCCCTGGCTATCAGGAACAGCTTCCATCGAGACTCCACTGCCAGCCGGCGAGTCCTCGGCGGTGACATGCGCTCGCGGAGGGCTCACCAAAAGAGGAAGAATCAACGCCACTGTCATCAACCCGGCGATCAAATAGAGAGCCTGATTGTAACCGCCGGTGGTCTGCCGCAAGTAAGCAAATAGCAGCGGACCGAAGGCCGCCGGGAACGCCCAGGGCAGTAGCATCAACCCAAAAATGGATCCCACGTGCCGGGGGCCAAAATAATCCGCTGCAAAGGCCGGCGTGATCCCGTAGGCACCCCCGTAGCACAGCACGATGGTGAACGTCGTGACCAGCAGAAGCGCCGGCGATGCAATGTTGTGAAACGTCCAGAACAGGATGGCTTGCATCAAGTACATCAAGAAGAAAGCCGCCTTCCGGCCGATCATGTCTGAAACCCAGGCCCACAGCACGCGGCCAGTACCATTCGCCAGACTGATGACGCCCACGAAGCTCGCCGCCGTCACCGCGCTTACTTTGCCGATTTCCTGAAACATGGGCGCGGCTTGCGAAACTACCGAAATGCCGGCAATCGTGTTTATGGATAACAGTGCGCACAGCGCCCACCATTGCCACGTCCGCAAAGCCTCACTCAGGCTATAATCGCGATCGCTGCGCTGCGCAACCTGCGCTGCCGTGGGCGTCCATCCCGCCGGTTTCCAACCCTCGGGAGGATTCCGCATGAAGAATCCTGCGCAGACCGCGACCACGCCATAGGCAATCCCAAGATACGCAAACGTAGTCATCACGCCGAAGCTTTGCATCAGTCTGGCCGCCACCGGCGCGGCGATCAGCGAACCCGCTCCGAAACCGCCCACCGCAATCCCCGTGATCAGCCCCCGCCTTTCCGGAAACCACTTCACCAGAACGGCGATAGGAACGATGTATCCCATACCCAGCCCAATTCCGCCCATCACGCCGTAGGTGAGATACAACAACCACAATTTGGAAGCTGAAAAACTCGCAAGAAAGACACCCCCGCCCCACAGCAGAGCCGCCGTCATGCCGACGGTCCGGGGGCCCACGCGGTTCAGCCACAGGCCGCCAACCACCGCCGATAAACCCAGGAACAGCCAGTCAATCGAGAAGGTCAGGGAGACTTGTGAAATGCTCCAGCCGAATTCCTTGACCAGCGGAATGCGGAAAACACTCCAGGCATAGCCGGCTCCCAAGGCCATCTGCATGCAAACGCCCGCGACCGCAATCCACCAACGATTGATTGAAGGCATGAGTCTTAATTATTGCGCCTCCCACAGTGTACTGTTTTAGGAGCGGCAGCGCAGCCCGCCGGCACGCCATCCATATTACTGTGACCTATAATATCCGGAGGTGGTGAACCGAATGCAAACGTCCAAGTTTCGACGAACTCTGCTCGCGTGTGCCCTGGCA
>JALYJH010000052.1 GCA_030775415.1 Acidobacteriota bacterium
CCGCGATGGGAAACTTCTCAGCATGATCGCCGGACGCAAAGATCACGAAGTAGGCTGCGTCCATCACGCCGCCGAACCAACCACGCAAGTGGTCACCCGCGCCCGCGCCGAAGAACCCTGCCTCAGCAGAGCCCAGGCGATGGAACTCGGCCAACTCTTGCGCCGCGTCGAAGACTTGATGGATATGCCGGTGGAAATCGAGTGGGCCATGGACGACGCCGGATTCAAGCTCCTGCAAGCCCGCCCGCTGCACACCCAACCGGCCACGGTGCCCGACGAAATCTGGCGCAACCAAACCCGTCTCAACGGCCACGCCGCCGGCATCGGCTGGGGCACCGGACGCGCTTGCGTCATCAACTGCGAATGCGAAATGTCGCGCATCGCCCCCGGCGATATTCTGATCACGAAGGTGGCCGGCCCCGCCCTCAGCCATATCCTTTCGCAAGTAGCCGGAGTCGTCACCGAGCGCGGCGGCAGCACTTCCCACATGGCCTCGCTCGCGCGTGAACGCGGAATCCCCATGGTGTTGGGCGTTCTAGACGCCACGCGCCGGATTCCGAATGGCTCCACCGTAGCAGTAGACGGCGTCGCCGGCGTCGTGCGCTGGATGAACTAAATCCAAGAGATGAACTAAGCCGGAAGCGGCTTGCCCTTCGTCTCGACGCCCATCGGCAACAGCGCCAGCCCCACCACAAAAGCGAGTGCTGTCAGCCCCACCGGAACTCCCAACGATCCATAGTGCCGCACGCCGGACCCCACGAGGAACGTGAATCCCGCCGCCGCGAAGCGCCCGATGTTGGTTGTGAACGCGAACGCGCTCGCCCGGCACTTCGTGCCGTACTGCTCCGGCAGCCAAAACGAATACACAATGAAGTTCGATCCGCCTACGCCTAGAAAGAAAGTGCAGACCAAGAACCATTCGAGTGCATGCGCCTGCATGTAGAACACGTGCCCGAACGCCACCCACAATGAAACCATCATCACCACGTAAAACAATCCCAGCGTGACCCGCCGCCCCAGCCAATCCGCCAACGCCGGCACCACTAACGCGCCCAAAATTGTCGCAATCCCCAGCAATCCCGAGGAATACGACGCCAGTTGCGCGGCATCAGCCACCGATCGCCCCTCGCGCTGCGCGATGTAAGTGATCGCTGACGGCACGTACACCGACCCCGCCCACAAGCCGCACAACGAAACAATTAAATACAGAGAATTGAGAATCGTCCGCCGCCGGTATTCAGCCGAGAACAACTCCGCGAACGATCGCAGCATCGTCGTCCGTACTTTTTCCCATTTCACTGGCTCTTGCACATTGCGCCGAATCAGTCCGATCAGCAGCGCTGGAGTCCCGCCCAGGAAGAACATGTAGCGCCAGCCCAGATGGCTGCCAATGAAATAATTCGCGATCGCCGCCAGAAAGAATCCGAAATAATACCCGGTATGCATCAGCGCGGCGCCCATCGTCCGCCGCTCCTCGGGCCAGTCTTCAGAAACCAGCGACGCTCCCACGGACCACTCGCCGCCGATCCCCACGCCCGCCATGAAACGAAAAATCGCCAGCGTCCACAATCCCGTGGAAAATCCCGTGAGCATCGTGAACAGCGAGAAGCAAAAGATGCTGAGCATCATCGTGCGCACGCGCCCAAAGCGATCCGCCACCGGGCCCCAAACCAGAGCCACGCCGTAGCCGATCATGAACAGCGCAAAAAACACGCCGCCGTAATAGCCGACGTTTCCCGCCGATGCCTCGATTCCTGACTTGGGTAATAATTCACGCAGCGCCGGCACCAGGACCAAGGAATAGATGAACGAATCCATGCCATCCATGGTCCAGCCGCCCCACGCGGCCCAGAAACTTTTAATCTGGTTCCGCGTGAGTGCGACTTTAGCCCGCGCAGTTTGGGCGGCGAGAAGGTCCACGGCCGCGTCTAAGCGACGCCCACCGCTTTCGGCAGTGTCGCCGCCAATACCTGACGGAATTCTTCGTCCGTCAGCAGCGCCTTGGTGCGCAGCGAATGTTCCTTCACCGCCATCACCACGCTCATGGCCTCTGCTTCGGTGGCCTTTACGCCCAGCTCATGCAGCTTGGCCTTGATCGAATCGATGCCGCTGCCCTTGCCGATAACCACTTTCGGCGCCGGCTGCCCGACCACATCCCAATGGAACGGGAACAGCTCAGTGGGATGATCCTTGCCGCAGTTCTGCCACCAGCTTGCGATGATTCCCGACTCGATCTGGAATAGCTGTTCGCCCACCACAGGACGGTTCGAAGCCACTTTGTGCCCCGACAGTTCTTCCACCAGGCGCGCCAGCCCGTACAATTTGTCGAGCTTAATCCCGGGATCCACTCCGTAAAGCGTCCGCAGCGCCATCGCCGTTTCTTCCATCGGCACGTTGCCCGCCCGCTCGCCGAGTCCCAGCACCGTCGAATGGATCACCTCAACGCCCTCGGCAACCGCCATGATGGTGTTCGCGATTCCCATTCCGAAGTCCATATGGAAATGCGCTTCCAGCCGCTTATTGATGCGCTTCTTGGTCTCGCGCACCAAATACTGCATCGCATGCGGAGCCAGCACGCCGAACGTGTCCACCAGCGCCAGCGCGTCCATATGGCCTTCGTTCGCCACGCGCGTGATCAAATCCAGCACCCAAGTAATTTCCGCGCGGCTGAAGTCGATCGGGAAAAATACAACTTCCAATCCCTGCGAGTGCGCGTATGCCGTCGATTCAATCGAAAGATCGATGGCTTTCTCGAGCGGCCACTTGTAGGCGTATTCGATGATGTGCGTGCTCGACGGCACTTCCATCACGATTCCCGACACGCCGCAATCCACCGCGCGCTTCACGTCGTCCACCATGCAGCGCGAAAACGCGAATACCTGGGGACCCAGATTGCGCTTTACGATTTCCTTGATCGCCGCCGTATCGCTGGGCGACACCACCGGCATCCCGGCCTCAATGCGATGGACGCCCGCTTCGGCTAATCCTTCCGCGATGCGGATCTTTTCGTCTTTCGTAAAAATCACGCCCGTCTGCTGTTCGCCGTCGCGCAGCGTGATGTCGTGAAACTTCACCTGCTTGGGGAAATGCAGTTGCTCGCGCACCGGCTCCGCGAAATTCCACGGGCTCACATACCACTTATCTGTCTTCCAAGGTTCTTGTGCCATTTAATTTATAGGTTCCTTTCGTTCACAAAAAAAAATCTAGCGAGTCGCCGCGGCTTTCAAAGCTTCAGGATTAACCGGATTCTTCGGCGCCTGCCCGCTCAGCACGCGCACCACTTCCTCAGCCGCCTTGACCTGCAATTCTAACAAAGATTCGTCGGAATAAAACGCGGTATGCGGCGTGAGAATCACATTCTTGCGTCCCAGCACCGGTGACCCGACAGGCGGTTCTTTCTCCACCACGTCCAGCGCTGCTCCCGCCAACTGTCCCTTATCCAAGGCCTGCGCCAGCGCGGCCTCATCGATCAGCGGACCGCGTCCGGTATTCACCAGATAAGATCCCGGCTTCATCTTGCCGAAAACCTCGGCGTTAAATAAATGATTCGTCTCCGGCGTCAACGGGCAATGCAGCGAAATGTAATCGGCGGTCTTCACCAATTCCTCGAAGGTCACGGAAGTCACGCCCGTTTTGGCGAAGACCTCCTGCGGCACGAAGGGATCGAAGGCCACCACTTTAATCCCAAAGGCCTGTGCCTTGGGCGCAACCAATTGTGGGATCCTGCCGAATCCCACCAAACCTAAAACCGTTCCGCGCAGCCGGTGAATCGGCACCACCGTCGGCATGGCCCAGCGCCCCGCCTGCACTTCTGAATTCGAAAACGGAATCTTGCGGACAATTGCCAGCAGCAGCGCCACCGCATGATCCGAGACTTCGTCGATGCAATAGTCGGGCACCTTCGTGACCACGATTCCTTTCGCTGTCGCCGTGGCCAGATCCACGTTGTCCACTCCGATTCCAAATCGCGAAATGATGCGGCAACGCGTGAGTTGCTCGACAACCGCGGTGGGCACCTTCGCGTAAGTAGTGAGGATGGCATCCGCGTCCCGCGCCACTTCCAGGATCCCTTCCGGGGTCGGCGCCTTTGCCAGCCGCAACTCGCCGCCGACCTTTGCTATCACGTCCCGCGCCGCGTCTAAGTTTGGAAAAACGGAATCGGTTACCGCAACGATTTTATTGAGCATAAGTGTGCTTAACTAGTGTATCGCGTCACCGCAGCCGCTAAAATCCCTGGCCCCGGGCGGCCACACGGGCGAAAAATCCTACGCCGGGACATGCCTGAGCTGGTAATACGCCCAAGCGTCGCGCACGATTTCGTCGATCCCGCTATGCCGCGGTTGCCAGCCCAATGTCGTGCGCAGTTTCGTCGAATCGGCCACCAGTTCCGCAGGATCGCCGGCGCGCCGCGGAGCAATCTTATGCGGAACAGTTTTCCCGGTGACTTTCTCCACCGCCCTTAGCACTTCCATCACGGTTAGCCCCGCGCCCGTGCCCACGTTGAAAGCCGCCGAGCCGCCTCCCGCCAGCAAGTGATCGAGCGCCGCCACATGCGCCGCCGCCAGGTCGCTCACATGAATGTAATCGCGGATGCACGTTCCGTCCGGCGTCGCGTAATCGTCGCCGAAAATCTGAATCGGCTCGCCCGTGGCGACGGCCTCAAACAACAGCGGAATTAAATGCGTCTCCGGATGGTGCGCCTCGCCTAACCCCGCCTCCGGCTGCGCTCCGCAAGCATTGAAGTAGCGCAGCGGCACGCTACGCAACCCGCGATAACGATCCAGCTCGCGCAAAATGTGTTCCACAATAGCCTTCGATTCCCCGTAAGGATTCACCGGAGCCATCCGCGCGTCCTCCGGAATCGGCAGCTTTTCAGGATTCCCATAAACCGCCGCCGTCGATGAGAACACCAGCCTGCGGACCCCGCTGCGCGCCATCGCCTCCAGCAGCGACGCCGTGCCGCCCACGTTGTTGGAAAAATACAACTCCGGCTCGCGCATCGATTCGCCCACCGCGCTGTGCGCCGCGAAGTGCACCACCGCGTCCACGCCTCGGAGCAAAGCCGCCACGCCGTCCGTGTCCTGTAGTCGCAGGACGTGCAAGCGCTCCGGCGCGACGTTTTCACGATGGCCGCGCGACAGGTCGTCGATCACAATTACGTCGAATCCGCGCGCTAGTAAATGATGGGATGTAATGGAGCCGATATACCCGGCGCCTCCGGTCACTAGAATTTTAGGCATTTGTACCATTCTACAATTGAGGCATGCGTATTACCCGCCGCGAGTTCGCGTATGGCATCGCGGGAAGCGCGCTGGCCGCCAGAGCAGCCGGGCAGCCGCTTATATACGAGCGCCGCGTATACGCCCCAGGCAGCACCTTGCCGCGGCCGGAAATTCTGGAGCGCCACGGCATCCGCCCCGTCTTCGTCAAGGGCAGCGAGTACCTGATCCCCTTCGCTTCCTTCGCAGAACGAGCGCGTGCCTGGGACCTATTTAATAATGATGAAAACTGGTGTGAATTACGTGACGCCGGAAATGTCTCGCTGGAAGAGATCCAGATTTATCCAGGCGGGAAGATCTTCGAGATGTCGTTGTAAATTACAAACACCACCACGAACATCAGGAACACGAAGCCTACTTTGACCACGGTTTCCTTCACCTTCATATCCAAGTCGCGGCGCATCAGCATTTCCACAAACAGCATCAACATCACGCCGCCGTCGAGAATGGGCACCGGCAGCAAATTGAAGATCGCCAGGTTGAGGCTGACAGCAGCCATCAGCAGAAAGTATTGAATCGGCCCTTCGCGCGCCGCGTCGCCCGACATTTGCGCGATGCCAATGGGCCCCTGCAGCGACTTGGCCGACATTTTCCGCTGGACGATTCCTTCAAGCGACTTCACGATCAACTGCGTGTTCAAAAGATTTTGCCGCCAGGATTCGGTCAGGGCGGAAGGAAACGCCAGCTTGGTGATTTCGACCCGCGGCTGCAGCGACAAACCAATCATCCAGCGCGCGCCGCCCTGCCCCTCGACGTCGCGTTTGGCCGGCTTCACGGTAACTTCGTGCTGCTGGCCCGCGCGCGAGTACACCAGATCCAGCGGCGCCCCGTTGGTTTCGTTTTCAATCTCGTTCAGGCGCGCGATCGAGCGTAGCGGCTGCCCGTTCACGCTCATGAGAATGTCGCCGTGCCGCAGGCCAACGCGCTCGCCATCCATATCTTTGAGGACGCTGGCCACCTCAATATCGGACTCCTGTTGCCACCCCGCGTTTCCGATGCTCTGCTTTTCTTCAAGCGCCGGCGTCAGCGTCAGATGCAGATGTTCGCCCTTGCGCATCACCCAGAAATCCACAGGATGATTGGGGCTCATGGCGCCCTTAATCGCCACTTGTTCCCAGGTGGGATCGGCAGTGTCGTCGAACTGGACGATTTTGTCGCCTAACTTGACGCCAGCTTTGGCGGCAGCGCCATCCGGCGCGAGATATCCGATCACCGGCGAATGGGGGTTCGGAACTTTTTCGTAATGCACCATGAACAGCCCCGCCAGCAGCGCAATGGCCAGGACAATATTGATGGCGGGCCCAGCAAACGCAATCAGCAATCGCTGCCAGCGCGGCTTTGAAGTGAGCGCCCGCGGATCCGATGCGCCCTCGTCGCCCGGCTGCTCACCGGTCATTTTCACATAGCCGCCGAAAAGAATCAGGGAGAATCTGAAATCCGTTTCGCCGCGGCGGAAGCCGAAAAGCCGGGGCCCAAACCCGAAGCTGAAAGTCTCCACCTTTACATCGAAGAAGCGCGCCGCAAAATAATGGCCCAGTTCGTGGACCAGGATCATCACGCCGATCAGAACCAGGTACCACCAAATATTTTCCAGCAGAGCCATATATATTTCGTTACGCGCGCAGGGCCGCTTCGGTTGCCGCCATCTTACCCTTCTTCATAATGCCACGAGCCACGGCCCGCGATTCCCGGTCGATTTCCAGCACTTCACCAACCGACCGTGCTTCCCGCACCGGCACGCGTTCCAACGTTTCCGCAATCAGCGCCGCAATTCCCGGAAAGGAAATACGGCCGGCTAAAAACGCCTCCACCGCCACCTCATCGGCCGCATTCAGCGTGCAGGTGGCGGACCCGCCGGTTTCCTGCGCCTGGTAAGCCAGTTTCAACAGCGGGAACTTCTCAAAATCGGGAGGATCGAACGTCCAGCGCGCCGGTTGTGTCCAGTCCAAACGGGGCACGGGCGCGTCCGCGCGCTCCGGATACGTCAAGGCGTATTGAATCGGCATGCGCATGTCGGTGGCTGATATCTGGGCCATCACGCTGCCGTCGGCAAATTCCACCATGGCATGAACTTTCGACTGGGGATGCACCACCACTTCTACTTCCTTCGGTGCCAGGTCGAACAACCAACAGGCCTCAATAACTTCGAAACCCTTATTGGCCAAAGTGGCCGAGTCGACGGTAATTCTTTGGCCCATCTTCCACGTTGGATGATTCAGAGCCTGCTCCGGTGTCACAAATTCCAGATCTGCTGCCGGTGTTTCGCGAAATGGGCCGCCCGAGGCCGTCAGGATGAGTTTCGAAACCTCCCGGCGCAGCCCCGTTCGAAAGCATTGGTGCGCTCCATTGTGTTCGCTATCGACGGGAATCAGCTCGGCGCCGGAGGCCCGCATAGCCTCCGTCACAAGTTTCCCGCTGGCGACTAGAACTTCTTTGTTTGCAAGGCCTACGCGCTTTGCCAAGCGGACGGCTTCGTAGGTGGCTTCGAGGCCCTCG
Source organism: Acidobacteriota bacterium (assembly GCA_030775415.1). GTDB lineage: Bacteria > Acidobacteriota > Terriglobia > Bryobacterales > Bryobacteraceae > Palsa-187. The sequence goes on from JALYJH010000052.1 coordinate 7,776, forward strand.
ACGCCCACAATGGCCGACATCACGAACCCGGCCTCAGGAGCCGCAGCCGCCGCTACCCGTGCTTTGGGCCCTGCGGCTAACTCCGGAAGCGGCGTATTGTTGGCTTTCAGAATTGCCAGCAACTCCGCTAAGGCCTGGTCATCGGCAACCACTGCAACTTTGGGTTTGAATTCAGCGATCTGCTGGGCCAGAATTTTGATATTGCGTCCAGCGGCTAAGGCGTAGATTCCAAAGCGGTCTGGCCACCGGCGAACGACATCCAGGGTGCTGGTACCGATGGAACCTGTGGAACCGAGTAGGGTGAGGTAAGTCACTCTTCTCCGATCATATCATTTCATTTCATTGCGGAGCGGTGAACAGTGTGGAAATTTCACTTGCGGGAAGGTTTATCGGGGGTCTGAAGCCTTCTTGTTTTAGGGGCGCCGGGAAGGTGCTTCAGGGGTCTTTAGTGAGGTTAGTCTCGCTTTGGTGGGAGTTTCCTCCCCGGCTTGATTTAACGATAATACAGTTTCTGGAAGATTGCAACACTTTTTTGTATTTCAAAATGAAGAATTTTTCGTAAACCGATAGAAATCTCTTATGGGATTGATACTAAAAGTATGTCTCCGGAAGTATGTCGTTCGGCAGGGGCGGTATGTCCAGCCTGGGGAGGGCGCAAAGGGCTATCCTTTCACCTCGATGCCGGCCAAATCTTCCAAAACCCGTATAGTGGAACAAAAGTCGTCTTCGCCATACCCCTTGGCGATGGCAGCCTGTAACATTTGTTGTGTGAGGGCTGTGAGAGGCAAGGGCAAATCCAAAGACTTGGCCGATTCGAGCGCCAGACCAATATCCTTATGCATCCATTTGGTGGAAAAGTTGGGCCGGAAATCGCGTTTGAGGATGAAAGGGGCTTTGGCGCTCAAGAGTCCGCTTTTGGCGGCGCTATTATCCAGGATATCCAGCATCAAGGCGGGGGGCACGCCGTTTTTGGCGGCTAGAACGATCCCTTCGGCGAACGCCTGCATCAAGTTAGCGAGCACCAGGTTCTGCGTAAGCTTGGCCTTCAGCCCCTGGCCGGCGGGACCGCAATAATACATAAGTTTGCCCATAGCCTCGAAGTACGGTTTTGCTCGATCGAACGCCCCCTCATCTCCGCCCACCATGAAAGTTAAAGTCCCGCCCTCGGCGCCGGCCTTCGAGCCGGTGCATGGCGCGTCCAGAAAGTGAACGCCTTTCGCGGTGAACAGGGCTGCGATCTCCTGGCTTTCGACAGGCGAAACGGTGCTGCAATCCGCCGTGACGCTTCCCGGGCGGACTCCTTCAAGCAGTCCGTCTTTGCCGGTGCTCACCGAACGTGCCATGGCGGTGTTGCCGACGCAGTAGAAAATGAAGTCGGCGCGCTGGGCTACTTCTTTGGGAGTGGCGCAGGCGGTGCCTTTGCCTTGGGCAGCCAATTCGCGGGCTTTCGCCGGCGTATGGGACCATAAGGCGACTTCGTGACCTGCCTCCAGAAGATGCCGGGCCATTGGATAGCCCATAATTCCCAAACCCAAAAAGCCTAGTTGTGCCATGAGAGAATCTTACCAGTGCGGCTTTCTCTTTGGATCACCGAGCGTCGGGACGAAGCCTGCCGAATCCGCTCAGTCCAGATGCGTGGGACTTGTGGGCATTCCGGCCAGAAGGCGCAGGATTAGCAAGTCAGAGGGCTGGAAGGTGTGGACGGGAATGTTATTGGCGTCCTCTTCCCGCTCGACCACATGGCTGCGGATGATCGTACGCAGACGTTCGACTGAGACGCCAAGTTCCTCGGCGGCCTCTATTTCGGTGTATTGCGATCTTCCGGGGCGAGTCATGAGCATTGCGTTAATCCGATTGTAGGGTCCGCGAGGGGCCGGCCCAATCGGGCAGAGCGCTTAGTTCGAAATGGGGTTCGCCTGACGTACTGGAGTACTAGTGGCGGGACGATTTTGCGGTAGTGGCGTCAACATAAAATAAAGCCATGAGGATTCTACCCGCCTTTTTACTCCTTTCCGCGGCCGTTTGGGGGCAAACTGCCCCGGGCTTCGATCCCACTGCTATTGACCACAGCGTGAATCCCTGCGACGACTTTTACCAATTCGCGTGCGGCGCGTGGATGGCGGCGAATCCGGTCCCGGCGGATCAATCGCGCTGGGGAAGATTTGACGCGCTGCAGGATCGCAATCGCGAAGTGCTCCACAAGATTCTGGAAGCGGCGGCCGTGGTGAAGCCGGGACGCACGGCGCTAGACCAAAAAATAGGCGACTATTACGCATCCTGCATGGATCAAGCGGCGATTGACGCGAAGGGCGCGGCTCCGCTGAGGCCGGATCTGGAGCGCATCGCGGCGCTGAAAGACAAGGCCGGCCTCACGGATGTGGTGGCGTACTTGTTCCGCGCCGAAGTGGCGCCCTTCTTTCGATTCGGATCCGGTCCGGATCCGCGCAATTCGGCTATTGTGATTGCGGATGTGGATCA
>JALYJH010000053.1 GCA_030775415.1 Acidobacteriota bacterium
CTACTTGCGGCGGCCGCGAATCACCAGTATGGCGCCAGAGATTAGCGCAATGGCGCTTCCCGCTGAGCCCACGCCGATTTCCGGCACGGCGGTGGCCATCGCGAACTGCGATGCACCCGCAAGCACAATCATCATTCCCAAAACTTTCTGCATGAAATCCCCTCCTGTTAACCGTTTAAAGTTACGGCTTCGATCAGCCTACAGGTCAACCTGTAGGCCTGTCAAGCTATAGGGGTCCTCTGGTAGTACTGTCAAGGCCGCAGTACCTGTACGGTGATTTGGGCGAAGCTATCCGTCCGCACCTAAGTAAATAACCTTAACAAAATACGTACTTTTGACACCCCCTAAATGAAACCAGTTGCCTATCGCTCCGCTAGTTCTCTCATGATTCACTGGAACCATGGAATTTCGGCGCGCCAATCGTCTGCCTGCAGCCGTCAGCATTTCCGATGCTGAGGTACTACGGGCGCTCGACGATCAGGTGAGCGCGTGTCTCCAACAGACCTTACCAGCCATTGCGGCAGTTTATCTATTGATCGCGGCAGTACGCCTTTTTCTGCGAAGCGGTTCCGGTAACGCTGGATTGGACTGGCTGACCTATGTGATTGGCGCAGCCATTCTCGTGGAGTGGCAGCTATTACGGCGCGGGCGCATTCAGCCGGAACGGGTTCACTTAGCCGCCTTGGTGCTGGGCGGATTCATCCTCTTGCGAAGCCTGCTCACGTTTGCGATCGCATCGGACGTTACCCAGGTCTTTTTCATTCTGGCTTTCTTGCTGGGTGGCGCGGTGACGTTGCTGGCGTGGCGCGGATTCACCTATGTGGCCTCGATAGCTGTCTTGGGCTGGATCGCGTTGGCGTCTCAGAAGTTGTCCCTGGAAGCGCTGCTGTGTTGGTCGGTGGTGCTGCTTTCGTCCCTTGCCGCCTCCATTGTCGTAGTACGTCAGAGAAGCGTGAAGCGCGCCTACTTCGAGAGAGCCCGTCTCAAAGAAGCGGCTCAAAAGCTGGAAGAGAAGTTGTCCGAGAACGACGATCGGGAACGTTTTGAGTTGGCTGTGGAGGGAACCGACGACGGCTTATGGTATTGGGACCTGAAGTCGGAGGTCTTTGAATATTCAGCGACTTGGGCAGAAATGCTGGGATACGAACTAGGAGAGCTCGAGACTAACGTGGACGAGTGGTTTAGCCGCGTGCATCCGGGCTATCTGGCCGAAGTAAGTAACCAATTGTCGGCTCATCTGCATGGACAGTCATCGCAATTTCGAAACGAGCACCGCCTCCTTCGTAAAGACGGCTCGTACATCTGGGTATTGGCGCGCGGTACCGCCGTACGAAATCAAATGGGTGAGGCGGTGGCCCTAGCGGGTTCTCATACCGACATCACATCGCTCATCGAAGCCGAAAGTCGCTTGCTCAAAGATTCCTTCCAGGACAAGCTCACGAACCTGGCGAATCGCGATTATCTCATGAGCTGCCTGGAAAAAAAGATTGAGCGGCAAAAGGCAAGTGGAAATCATAACCATCAACGTTTCGCTGTTATTTTCTTGGACCTGGATCGTTTTAAGGTAATAAACGACAGTCTGGGGCACCCGGTGGGCGACGAGCTGTTAGCCGCAGTGGCCGGCAGACTACGCAATTGCGCTCGCCCGGCGGACGTGGTGGCGCGCTTTGGCGGCGACGAATTTGTTATTCTTCTGGACCGCATTCGGGACGCGGAGGAAGCGCTGGCACTGGGTAATCGGATGCGCAGCGCCCTGGCGACCCCGTTCCAAATAGCTTCCCGGGAAGTGGTGAGCGGCGCCAGTATCGGTATTGTCTTGAGCAGTCCGGAAATCGATAATACCGACGATCTGCTGCGCTATGCCGACATCGCAATGTATCGCGCCAAGAGCAGCGGCAAAGGGCAGGTGCAACTGTTTAACGAAGGCATGCGCTCCTACGCCACCAAGCTGTGCGACTTGCAAAACGACCTGCGTCAAGCCTTAGCCCGCCAGCAATTTGTGCTGCATTACCAGCCAACGTTCTCTATTAATACGGGAAAAATTTTAGGAGTGGAAGCTCTGATTCGCTGGCAGCGATCCAAAAGTGAATTCGTTCTGCCCACCGATTTCATTCCGTTGGCCGAAGAAACCGGACTTATTTCGGAAATCGGGGAATGGGTGCTCCGCTCCGCTTGTGCGCAGAATGTCGCGTGGCAGCAGGCGGGTATTCCACCAATGCGTATGGCGGTGAATCTTTCTCCGCGACAGCTTCAGGAAAAAGATTTTCCTGACAAAGTTCTTCGCATTTTGGACGAAACTTCGTTGCGCCCGAATCTGTTGGAACTTGAGTTGACGGAGACCGCTTTGATGGATAACCTGGACCGGGTGTCGCCTTCGCTCGACCGGCTTTGCGCGCAAGGCATACGCATTGCGATCGACGATTTCGGCGTCGGCTACTCCTCGTTGAATTATTTGCGCAAATTTGATTTTCATACTCTGAAGATGGACCGCTGCTTTTTGTCGGATGTGGCGACCAACGGCAAAGCCGCAGCGGTGGCGAAAGGCGTGATCGCGCTAGCCCACAACTTGGAACTTTCGGTGATTGCCGAAGGCGTGGAGCACAATTCGCAACTGGCCTTCCTAGCCGCCCACAGTTGCGATCAGGCCCAGGGATTTTTGGCAGGCCAACCGGCGTGCGGCGCGCACCTGGTAGATATGTTGCGTTTGGGCGATGTCCGGGGGGCCTTCGATTATCCCAACTTCGAGTTGACTGGCGACCTGCAGCGTTTGTCGCGCCACACAGGCGAGCGGAGAACGATGCCCGCTTCAGAACCCGCCATCGTCCTCAAGTAGATCCGTTCGCGTTTTCTGAAAAACTTTCGAAAACGCTGCATTTTCTGCGATACAGTCATGGGGAACTGCTGTTTCCCAGCCATGCCCGCTCTCAAACAGATCGAGCGCCGTCTCCTGACACGCCTTCCCGCGTTCTCTCCGGTTGCGGTGAAGTTGCTCTCGGTACTCGCCGACGAGCGCCCTCCTTTCAAGGAGATCGCACGGCTGATTGCACTCGATCCGATTCTCGCCGGCGAAGTTTTACGGCTCGCTAATTCGGGACTGTATGGACGCTGGCTACGGATTCAATCGCTGTTTGAGGCAATTGCACGCCTGGGCACGGGGCGGCTGAGCCAAGTCGCAATCACCGCGGCGTTATGGCGCGGTTTGCCGCGCAAGACGGCTCCGTTCGTCCGCGAATGGTGGCGGCACAGCATCGCGGCGGCCCTGCTTGCACAGCAATGTGCGGCGGAGCTTCCTGCGGATCACGCTTATACGGCAACACTGCTGCACGGCATCGGGCAACTCGCTCTGTTTGAAGATGCCCCTAATGACTATCCGAATATAGTGGAAATAGCATACGCGGAAGGTCAGGATTTGCTGGAGTGCGAACGCGAATCGTTTCACGTCGATCACGCCGCGCTGGCAGGGCTGATTTTGGAATCATGGGGATTGCCGGAAACACTCTGCGATGCAGTGGCGAAACATCACGAGTTAAATGCGAAAACGTGTTTGGCTGAGGCGGTACAAACCGCATGCAAAGCGGCAGAGCACCTGGGATTCGGGCGCTGCGGATGTCATGAGCATCCCGCTACGGAAATCACCAGTAGCTTCGCTGCGCTACTGGATCGAGCGGATTCGCTCGATTCACTGGTGGTGCAGATCAATCAGATTGAGTGTTCGCTGGGATAGGCGCCGCTTACTGTCGCGGTTTAGCGGGACGGCCGGGAGACTGCAGGGGGCGCCGGACTCTGCGCTTGCGATTCTTCCTGCTGATCGAGTCCGCTGTTGCGAACAATGATCGAGATCCGGCGGTTGGATGGATTGTCGGGATCATCTTTTTTGAGCAGGCGCTGGTCGGCGAAGCCACGTACCTGGCTGATGCGGGTTTCGTCAATACCGAATTCGGCCAAAGTCCGGCGGGCGGCGTTGGCGCGATCGGCGGACAGTTCCCAATTTGAATAGTCGGGATGTCCGTAGGGCCGCGCATCGGTATGTCCCTCTATAGCGATTTTATTCGGCAGCTTGACCAATTCGCTGCTGAGCACTTTAAGCAGCTCGATCCCCGCAGCCGTCGGTTTAGGATCGCCGGTATCAAAGAAGAGACCTTTTTCCGTCTCGATGAGATCCACGCGCAATCCCTCTGTAGTCAGCGTGATCCGGATTTGATTCTGCATGTGCCGGAATGCCGGAATTTGTTTTAAGACTTGTTCCAGCTTTTCCTTCAGTTTCTGCAGATCTTCGCGATTCAAAGTGAGCGTTTCTCCGGATCCGGCATTAGTGCTCCCCGTCTGCCGGCCTTTTCCCGAGGGATCGAGGAAATACCCGCCCACCGCTTTTTGTACTTTCTCGCTGGCGCTCAAGAGCCACAGCACTATGAAGAGCGCCATCATAGCCGTAACAAAGTCAGCGTAAGCGACTTTCCAAGCTCCGCCATGCGCATCGTCGTGATCGCCGGCGTGCTTGCGAACGATGATAATGGTGGGACCGTTCTTTGCGCTCAAGCGGCCACCTCAGAGACCGGTGCGTCCGCGGTTTTGCGGCAAGCTTTGTCCATTTCTTGAAAGGTGGGCCGCAAGTGATGCGGAATCGCACGCCGCGCCGCTTCGAGCGCCAGCATAGGGGAGAGTCCCTTGATACTGGCCAGCAAGCCCATGCGCAGGCAGGTCAGGTACTCTCCTTCGGCGTCAGAATGTTTTTTGATGTGGGCGGCCACGGGTCCCAGTAAGCCATAACACAACAGAATACCCAGAAAAGTGCCGACTAAAGCAGCTGCCACTTTGTGCCCGATCTCCTCGGGCGGGCCGCCTAGCGAGCCCATAGTAATGACCACCCCCAATACGGCGGCAACGATTCCCAAGCCCGGAAGGCTGTCCGCCACCGTGGTCAGCGCGTTAGCGGAGAGACGGCCCTGGCGGTGCAGGATCTCCAAGTCGGTTTCCATGATTTGATCGAGATCATGCGTTTCGACGCCGCCCGTTACCTGGGTGCGCATGGTGTCGCAGAAAAAGTGCATGGCCTCTTTGTCTTTGACGAAATTGGGATGGCGTTTGAAAAGCTCACTTTTTTCGGGTTCGTCCAAGTCCTGTTCAAGCGTTGACAAGCCAGCCTTGCGAGCGGTGTTGAAGAAATCGTTCAAGAACTTGAGGGTGTCCAGATACGCCGCAGCCGTGTAGCGGCTTCCCTTGAAGACCTGTAAAACTCCGCTCAGGATGGTCTTCAAAACATACACCGGATTGCCGATCAAAACCGTTCCGATCGCGGCGCCACCAATAATCAGCAGCTCAGCCGGTTGCATCAGCACCAGCATGTTGCCTTTTTCCATCAGGTAACCGCCGGCAATGCAGCCGAAGACGACGAGAATACCGATCACTGGAATCATGTTTCTGCGAACTCTCCTATGGTTGTAGCCCGGGTTACAGTAATCATCGGCAGTAGGGCGATTGACCTACATAGCCTTAAACTGAGCGGTAGATGGAACCCGGTGAGGAGGAGATCCGTGCTCGGGGCGATTACTTGACGGACGGCTGAGCCACGTTGGGAGTATTCTTAGGATCGGCCAGCGCGGTGGAACGAAGCTGGCCAGCGGTGGGCAGTGTCGAGGCATCCCAACCTCCGCCGAGGGCTTTGATCAGATCGACAGACGCGCCCATACGGCGCTGCAGGATGGTGATGGCGGTCTGCTGGTCGTTCAAGGCGATGGCTTGGGTGGTGATGACGTTTAAGTAAGAATCCGTGCCAGCTTTATAGCGATCTATTTCGAGCGCTAAGGCCTGTTGCGCGGCCACCACCGCTTCCTGCTGCTGCACGGCTTCTTCGGACAGGTAACGCAGAGTCGAGAGGTCGTCTTCAACTTCCTGAAAAGCGGACAGAACGGTCTGCCGGTAAGCCGCTACGGTGCTGTCGTAGGCGGCTCGCGTACTTTCGAGTTGGGCGCCGCGGCGGCCAAAATCGAACAAGGTCTGCGAAAGCGCGGGTCCCGCCGACCAACTGCGGCTGGCGTAGGTGAATAGATTGGCCAGGCTCGTGGAGAGAAACCCGGCGCTAGCCGAGAGAGTCAATGTCGGGTAGTAAGCTGTCTCGGCAATGCCTACGTTCGCGTTCGCGGCAGCCACTTGCCGCTCATTCGCGGCGATATCAGGACGCCTCTCCAGCAGCTGCGAGGGAACCGCGAGCGGGATAGGCGGAGGCGGCGCATCAATCTTGCTGGATGCGATATTGAGCGCGGAAGGTGGCTGGCCTGTCAGTACGGCAATGGCGTGCTCATACGCCGCGCGGGCGACACGAGTCTCGGTGGCCTGCGCATTTGCGCCGGCTAGCTGAGTTTGGGCCAAAGTAATATCGCTCCTGGAGGCAACGCCGCCGTTGAAACGGTTGGTGGTCAACTCAAGATTCTTCTGGTAACCCTCGATAGTGTCTTTCAAAATCGCTAACTGCATGTCCTGGGCGGCTAACAAAAAATAATCCGAAGCCAGGAGCGCCTGGGCGCTGAGGCGGACATTCTCGAGATCCGCGGCGCTGACCTGGGCGTTGGCCACGGCGTTTTCTACTGATAAACGCACGCGTCCCCACAGATCCGGCTCCCAACTGGCGACGACGGGTAAAGAGAAGCTCTGGCTGGTGCCACCCAAGCGGCCGCTATTCGAACCGGTGTCGGTTTGCGAGATGGCGGGGTTCGATCCAATAGTGGGGAAGTAATTGGCGCGATTTCCAGCGATCACGGCGCGGGCTTCGCGGAATTGTGCCTCGGCTTGCTTCACATTCTGGTTGTTGACGTTGACCAACTCTTCCAGACGGTTCAGTTCGGGATCGCCAAACATCTCCCACCACTTGCCCTTGAGTAAGGCATCGCTGGGTGTCGCCATTTTCCACTGGTCATTGCCGGCGATTTCCTTGAGGGCTACCGGGACAGGCGCTGAGGGCCGTTGGTATTTGGGACCCACCATGCAAGAAGAACACCACAGCGAGGCCAGCACGGCGCTGGTCCAAAGTCGAGTCATCAATCACCGCTCTCCATGAGTCCGCCCGGAACCAGGAAACCGGGTCGATTTTGATAGCTGGGCTGCCGCCCACTGAAACGTTTACTTAGCCGGTCCAGGTACAGGTAAATCACAGGCGTCGTGAATAATGTGAGCATTTGACTGACCATCAATCCGCCCACAATCGCAATACCCAGCGGCTTGCGCAGTTCGGCTCCGGCGCCCCAGCCGAGGGCCATGGGCATACCGCCCAGCAGCGCGCACATGGTCGTCATCATGATGGGCCGGAAGCGGAGCAAACAGGCTTTATAGATGGCATCGCGCGTAGTAAGGCCTTCGTTGCGTTCGGCGGCCAGCGCGAAATCAATCATCATGATGGCGTTTTTCTTGACGATGCCGATCAGCAAAATAATGCCGATCATGCCAATGATATCGAGGTTGCTTTTGAATAGAACCATGGCCACCAGTGCGCCCACGCCGGCGGAGGGCAGCGTCGAAATGATCGTGAGTGGATGGATCAAGCTCTCATACAACATCCCCAAGACAATATAGACCGCGAGCAGCGCGGTCCCAATGAGGATGGGCTGATTGCTGAGCGAGTCCTGATAAGCCTGTGCCGTCCCGGCGAATTTGCCGGTGATGTTGGCGGGCAGACCCATCTCCACTTCCGCGCGGTTGATAGCCGTGACGGCGTCGCTGAGCGCGACATTTTCCGCCAGATTAAAGGAATAGGTGGTGGCCGGAAACTGTCCCTGGTGGGGCAGGGAAATAGGGGTGATTCCTTGTGTGAAGTGCGTGAATGTGGACAGGGGAACGTCGGTGCCGCGGGGCGTCTGCACGTAGATCGTTTTAAGGAAATCGGGGCTCTCCCACCACTGCTGTTGGAGCGCCAGTACCACGTGATATTGATTGATGGACTTGTACATCACCGACACTTGGCGCTGGCCAAAAGCGTCGTAGAGGGCCGAATCGACTGCCTGCGCTGTTAAGCCCAGGCGCGAAGCAGTGTCGCGGTCAATGATGACGTTAGCCGACAACCCGGAATTCTGCTGGTCGGAGCTGACATCCGCGATTTCGGGAAGCGCGGCAAGCTGGTCCAGGACCTTGGGCCCCCACACGGACAGCGTCGCAAAATCCGGTGCCTGCAAAGTGTATTGATACTGGGCATTGCCCTGGCGGCCTCCGATGCGCACGTCCTGGGAATTCTGCAGGAACATAATGGCGCCGGGAACGCCCGAGGTCTTGCGCCGCAGACGAGCGATGACCTGATCAGAGGTGGATTTCCGCACGCCCGCCGGTTTTAATTGAATGTTTATACTGGCGTTGTTGCCGCCGAAGCCGCCGCCGCTGGTGCCGGCCACCATGGTAACGGTCTCGACATCCGGGTCCACGCGGACCTGCTCCTCAAACCATTTGGCTTTCTCCACCAGGGCCTGATAAGAGATGTGCTGCTGGCCCACGATGGCTCCGTTAAGGCGTCCGGTATCCTGCTGCGGGAAAAACCCCTTAGGCACATTAATATATAGATAAACGTTCACGCCCATGGTGAGAAAAACCAGGAGCAAAATGGGAGCCGGGCGGGTGAGCACGACGTCGAGCGCCGAAGCGTAGGTGGAAATAATCCATTGGTAGAAGCGCTCCGTGAGGTTATACAAATAGCCGTGATCGCGGCTTTCCCCAAGCAACCAAGCGCACATCATGGGCGTAACCGTGAGCGAAATGACCATTGAGATCGCGATCGCCACCGACAAAATCACAGCGAATTCGCGAAACAGCCGGCCGACGATACCGCCCATCATAAGAATAGGAATGAAGACGGCAATCAGCGAGATGCTCATCGAGACCACGGTAAAACCAATTTCCGCGGCACCTTTGAGAGCCGCTTGCATGGGCTTCATGCCGCCTTCGAGATGGCGCGTGATATTTTCAATCACCACGATGGCATCGTCCACCACGAATCCTGTGGCGATGGTGAGCGCCATCAGCGAGAGATTATCAAGAGTGTATCCGATCAGATACATGGCGCCGAAGGTAGCGATGATCGAGACCGGCACCGATACGCTAGGAATAAAGGTGGACCAGCCACTCCGCAGGAAGATGAACACCACGAAGATCACCAGGCCGATTGAAATAACCATGTTGCGCTGGGCGTCGTGGATGGAATCGCGGGTCGTAATAGTGCGGTCCTGGGCAATCTTAAAGCGGACGGTGGGCGGAAGCTGCGCCTGAAATTGCGGCATCAAGGCCTTGATGCGGGCGACGGTTTCGACTACATTGGCGTTGGGCTGGCGATTGATTTGGATCTGCACCATGGGATTGCCATTGACAATGCCCAGGTTGCGGACATCCTCATTCCCGTCGATGACGCGACCCAGGTCCGATAAGCGAACCGGCGCGCCATTGCGGTAGACCACGATCAAGTTTTTGTAATCTTTGGCCAGGAAAAGCTGATCTGTGGCGTAAACCGGAAGCTGCACCTGATCGTTGGCAAGCGAGCCTTTCGGACGATTGGCGTTGGCACTCTGCAGGAACGTGCCAATCTGATCGAGCCCCACGTTATAGCGTGAGAGAGGCTGTGGATTCACTTCGACGCGAACCGCCGGAAGGGAGCTACCGCCCACCTGCACTTGGCCAACTCCATTCACCTGCGAAAGTTTTTGAGCGAAAACCGAGGACGCGATGTCATATAACTGGGGGCGGGGCACGACGTCCGATTCTAGTGTCATTAGAAGGATGGGCTGGTCCGCCGGATTAATTTTGCGGTATTTCGGCAGTGAGGGCAGATTCGACGGAAGGAAGCCAGCCGAGGAATTGATGGCCGCCTGCACTTCTCGCGCCGCCGCATTAATGTCGCGATTCAGATCGAACTGGAGAATGATCTGCGCCGACCCCACGGAGCTGCGCGAGGTCATCTCCGTGATGCCTGCGATGCGCGTGAACTGTTTTTCGAGAGGCGTTGCTACCGCCGCCGCCATCACGTCCGGGCTCGCGCCGGGGAGGTTCGCGAAGACAGCGATGGTGGGAAAGTCTACTTCAGGCAATGCGGAGACAGGCAAAAGTGTATAGGCAATGCTGCCCGCAAGCGTCAGTGCAATCAGCAGGAGCGTGGT
>JALYJH010000054.1 GCA_030775415.1 Acidobacteriota bacterium
ATCGCCACCAGGGCGCTGGTCAACGCCGCGTCCGGAGCACGCTGCTCTGCTTTGACGTTAACACTGAATCGCCGCTGTAACGGCAAGAACTACGACGGGACCGGCATTGACCCGGGTAGGATGATAGGGTGCTGTTTGCGCTGCTTGCCAGTGTCCTGTTCGCTCAATCCTCCCCGCCGCCCTCCAGGGAAGTTGTCACCATCGACAAACTGACGGTGCAAGGGACCCGTTTCGCCCCGCACTCCATCCAGCTTCTCACCGGCCTTCGGCCTGGCGTGCAGATCGACGAGCTCGCCGTGCGCCAAGCCATCGCGCGCATGCTCGAATCCGGTCTGATCCGCAGCGTGGACTACAACTATGAATCGCTCGCCGACCCCCACCGGGTGATCCTCGAACTGACGGTCGTCGATGAAACCCCGCTGCTGCCCGCGTCAATAGAAATTCCCGGCGTCGACCCCGAAGCCGTCTGGCAGTATCTCGCCTCGATCGACCCGCTCTTCACCCGCGAGCTGCCCCGCACCGAAAAAGCCCTGCGCTTTTACGTACGTGCCATTACAGATTATCTGCGCACGAATAAGCGTCAGGAATTGCTCGTCCCCATCGTCACTGGCGACGACTCCGGCCATCCTAGCGGAGTCGTCTTCGCGCCCGCGCCCCGCCGCCCGCCACCCCGCAAGCGCCAGAACTGAAAAGCCGCCGAACCCGCGCGCGCAACGGCTGCGGGAGCCTAGCGTCCCGCTTCCATTCCCTTCGCTTTGAAAACCGGTACGGCCGCCGCGGAAGTCAGGTACTGAATCGCCTTTTTCGCGGCCGCCGGTTCCTTCGCGTCCGCACCTATGGAAGCCTGAAAGTAAAGATAGCTTTGTAAATCTCCCGGCAGCGGCCCCAGAATCTGCACTCCCGCTATCAGCGGAACCTCGCTCAGCGGCACAATCTCCATTTCGCTGCGTCCCTGCGCCACGCTCTCACCGCAGTCCGCGGTGCCGTTCTCGGGAATAGTCTTTGCCGCCATAGCCTGCGCGATGCCCAGCCGCTCAAACATTTTATCGATGACCACGCGGCTGGCGCCTTCCTTCACGATCGCGATCGAATTCGCCTTCAGCAGAGTCTGTTTCACTGCGTCTGGCGTCGACACATCGGGCCGCGCCGCCCCCGTGCGAATCCCGAACCCCACGCCCGTCCGTGCCAGATCCGCCGCCGTTCCCGCCGCGATCTTTCCCGCGTGGGTCAAGTCCCCGGTGGCCTCCGGAGTCAGAATTGCCAGGTCGAAGGCCTCGCCCGCCGCGATTTGCCCCTTTAACCCGCCCGACGCCCCGTAAACGATGTTCAACGGATGCCCCGCCGCCTGCTCAACTCCAGCTTTCAACGCCTCGAGAGCCGCCTTCACGCCATTCGAAGCGAACACTCGTACCGGCGCATTCTGTGCGCTTCCAATCCAGGGACATGCCAGGAATAACGCAACCGCGAGAATACGTTTCATGATTTCTCCTTCGCCGTATGATACATGAATTCGATTCTGCTACATTGAAAGCGTGGCCTACCCAGAACGGTTCCTAATCCCCATGCGGGAAGATCTCACGCGCTTTGGCGTTCAAGAAACGCGCACCCCCGAAGAAGTGGACCAAGTCCTCGCTCCCGGCAGCGGCACCGTGATGATGGTGATCAACTCGGTTTGCGGTTGCGCCGCCGGCAAAGCCCGCCCTGGCATCGGACTCGCCCTCCAGCATCCCGTGCGTCCCGCCAAAAGCGCAACCGTCTTCGCCGGAGGTGACGATGCCGCCGTAGCGCACGTGCGCTCGCTTCTCAAGGATTATCCGCCGTCCTCGCCATCCGTGGCTCTCTTTCAGGACGGTAAACCGGTTTACATGCTGCACCGCGGTGACATCGAGCGCCGTGACGCGACCCAAATCGCGCAGTTGCTCACCAAAGCTTTCGACGAATTCTGCACGCCCGTTTCTAGTACGCCTGTTTCTGATCGTACGCCCGTTTCTCAGGGATAAGAAGTTCCCAGGGAGGTTCTTCCGGTGTTGCCGTTCGCATGCCGAGCGTCGCTGTGGATCGCTGAAAAGCTGGTGCCCCGCGCCGCGCGCAAAGAATGGCGCGAAGAACACACAGGACCGCTCTGGGAGTGGACCCTCCGCGCCGCTTCGGCCAGAACGGGTGACAGCCGCTTTGCTCTCCAGTCCCACACTCGCCGCGCCGTTCGTGCCGCGCTCGCCTCGCGCTTCAACGCAGAACAATTTGGGCGCCCTCGCGTCTGCCTCGCGGTCGGCGCTTCCTTAATTCTTATTCTTGCCCTAGCCAGCGGGGGCTTCCCCGTCCTGCGCCATTTCACTCACGGCCTGACTTATCGGGATCCCGGCCGCGTTGTCGTGCTCACGCAAGGCCCCCCGTACGCCGGAATCCGCATGGGTTTCCGGGATAGCGAAGCTGCCGCATTTCGCGCCCGCTCACACTCGCTTGAAGGCGTGGCCACGTATATGTGGACCAACACCGTCTTCCAATCACAGCGCGGCCATCGCGATATCGTCGCCGCCGAAGTTAGTTTGCAATTCTTCAACGTGCTGGGCGTGGGGCCAGCGTACGGCCACGGCCTCGACGGCCCGGATACCTTCCTCGCCAGCTACGATTTTTGGACCACTGAGCTGCACGCCAACCCGGCGGCCATGGGCCAGAACTACGAAATCGGCGGCCGCCCCCTGCGCCTCAGCGGAGTCATGCCGCGCAGCTTCTCGTTCCTGTCGACGCCCATCGCCGTATGGATCGAAGCTGGCCCCGAGCCCGCTGTCCCCGCCCGCCGCTGGTGGCTAGGACTCCGCGGAGCCATTGGCCGCCTGCGCCCCGGCCTTTCCCAGGCAGAAGCCGGAAAAGAACTGCGCGAAATTCTAGCCAGCGCCAGCCTCGCCCGCCGCAACTTCATTGTGCGTGCCACCCCCATCGGCGATTTGGTGTACCGGCCCTTGTGGTCCTACGGTTTCGATCTGCTGCTGAGCACCTCGCTGATTCTTCTGTGGGCTGGCTTCAACGTTTTTCGCGACCGCCGCCGTGGCGCCTCCTGGAGAATGGTTTCCCGCTTCTGGGGATTCTTCGTAGTGAAGACCATGCTCCCGTTGATCGCCCTCTTCTTATTGGTGTTCGAATTCGGAGGCGTAGCCCAGCTAGGCTTCACCGGCGGCGTCGTACGCCCTGGCACCGGAGTTTTGAGCGCGTGGTTCTTCTACTCCGGCATCGCCGTGATTCTCATCTGGGCCTGGCGCGACCAGCCGGGCCGCTGCCGCGTCTGCCTCCAGCCCCTCCGCCTGCCCCTGCGCATAGGAGTCCCCGGTCAAATCCTGCTCGAAACCGCCGGCCAGGAAGTGATGTGCCCACAAGGCCACGGCTCTGTCTACACGCTCGATTCCGTTCACGGCGCGGACATGTCGGACCGCTGGATGGGATTTCCTTAAAACTTCTCTAACGCTTCACCAGCCCGCCTTTTCCATGCGAGCTAAAATCACCGCGCTGTAATCGTCCATGCGCGCCGGATGCCACCGCCGGGGCGCCGGTAGAATCGCCGCCAGCCGCGCCGCCTGCTCGCGATCCAGTCGCGCCGCGCTCACGTGATAGTGGTAACGCGCGCCCTCCTCGATCCCATAAACTCCCCCCGGCCCCCACTCCACCACGTTTAAGTACAACTCCAGCTCCCGCCGCTTGCCCAAAATGCGATCCGCCAGCGGAGCCAGCGTATACTCCAACAACTTCCGCAGCGGATTGCGATGCGTGGTAAAAAACAGGTTCTTCACCAGTTGCTGCGGAATGGTCGACGCGCCCCGAATCAGCTCGCCCTTCTTCTGAGTTGCCTCAGCCACCTTCTCCGTCTCCTCCCAATCAATCCCCTGATGCTGATAAAAACGCCCGTCCTCCGCCGAGATCACCGCATGCTGCAACTCCGCTGAAATTTTGGACAACGGCACGAACGTCTGCCGCTTGCGATACGGCGTGTGCCGCAGCCAGGACTCCACGCGGCGCTGCATCTGCACCCCCGTAGTCGGCGGATTCACCACCTTCAGCGCAAACAGCGCCACCGTCCAAAGCACATAAACCGCGGCGACCGCCGCGAACAGGAAAATGAGAATGCGCCGGAACACTTGTCTTTAGTTTCCCGCTACACTGAAGCGAATGTCCAAACAATATCCCAACCCGCCCGCGATGGCGATCGATCCGAACAAGAAATACAAAGCCACCTTTAACACCTCAGCCGGCGAAATCGTCTGCGAGCTATTCCCCAAAGACGCCCCCAGAACCGTCAACAATTTCGTGTTCCTGGCCCGCGATAAATTCTACGACGGCACCGTCTTCCATCGCGTCCTCGCCGATTTCATGATCCAGGGCGGTGACCCCACCGGCACCGGGCGCGGCGGCCCCGGCTATCGCTTCGAAGATGAATTCAAAGGGAATTCGCAAAAGCATCAGGTAGGATCGCTGTCGATGGCCAATGCCGGCCCCGGCACCAACGGCAGCCAGTTCTTCATCACCCACATCGTCACCGATTGGCTCGACGGTAAACACACCGTCTTCGGCAAAGTTGTTAAAGGCCAGGACGTCGTCAACAAAACCAAGCAAGGCGACACGCTCACCAGCGTGACCATCAGCGAAGAATAACTATGGCGCGCACGATCCTAGTCACCGGAGCCACCGGCACTGTCGGCTCCGGTGTGCTGCGCGGCTTGGCCGGTCGCACGGATGTCCACGTCCGCGCCGCCGTGCGCGACAAAGAGAAATCCGCGGCCCTGGCCGGCCCCAACGTCGAGCTGGTCTGGTTCGATTACACCAAGCCCGAAACCTTGGGGACCGCCTCCCGCAGCGCCGACGGCGTCTTCATGGTGCCCCCCTTCTCGCCCGACGGCGTTGCCGAATCGCTCGAATTCCTGGCCGCTGCAAGCGCGTCCGGAGTGAAACACGTAGTCAAGCTCTCCGTCATCCGCAGCCTGGGCGAGACCACGGTGCGGAAGTGGCACGCCGCGATAGACGATGCCCTCAAGAAATCAGGCATGGCGTGGACCATCCTCCTCCCCGGAGGCTTCATGCAAAATTTCGTTGAAAATTCAGCGCCCCAGGCCGACGGAAACCTGTATCTTCCCGTCGGCAATGCCAAGTCCGCTTACATCGACACCCGTGACATGGCCGCGGTTGCCGTGAAAGCGCTCACCGAGCCTGGCCATGAAGGCAAAGAGTACACGCTGACCGGCGCCGAGGACCTTTCCTTTAGCGAAATGGCCGCCATCATGAGCGAAGCCTCCGGCCGCCAGATCCGCTACGTGGATGTCCCCCCCGAAGTCGCGCGCCAAGCAATGCTCAGCGAACATGTGCCCGAGTGGCTGGTGGACATTCTTTTAGAAATTCACGCCTGGACCAAAGCCTCGCAGGGCGGGGAAATCACCACCACCGTCCAGGACGTATTAGGCCGTCCCCCGCGCACCTTCCGCGAATTCGCCCGCGACTACGCCAGCCAATGGAAAGTCTAGTGCCGCTTCCCGTACATCTGCTCGCCCGCGGTCACTGCCAGCGCTAACCGGTTCTGCGGAGGCGGCAGCGGGCAGGTAGCGAAGTCCGTGAACACGCAAGGAGGATTTTCCGCGCGATTAAAGTCCAGCTCCACCACGCCCGCGCGCTTCAGCCCCTCCTTCGGCAGCGGCGCGTACAGAAACCGTGAAGCCCCGTACGTAGTCTTCCCGCTGGTCTGATCGCGCATCACAAACCACAGTTCGTTATCATCCACCACTGGCTCCAGCCGATACTCTTTGCCCGCCCGTTGAAAGGTCACGTATCCCGGACTCTCCTCCGTCTCCTTCACTCCCACGGCCGTATCGAACGTCATCGCATGCGGCTTGTCCCACGGCACGAACTTCGCCTGCACGCGCCACGACACATCCGCCGGATACCATTTGAGCCCCGTAAACTCGCGCCGCGCCGCGCTGTCGTTATCCTTAATTCGCACGCCCAGCCTATTCTCGCGCTTGATGATGAAAAACTTCACACGCCCGATCGCCAGCCGGTCGTAATGTTCATCCACGTCCGGCTTCAGATCGCGTTCCACCAACGCAGCCCCGTTCATCGTCACCGCGACGCCTTTTTCCGGACGGAACCGCACCTTGCCGTCCTTCAGCGTCAGCGTCCCCACTTTATCCGGAGCGGACTTCGGCAACTGAATCTCGCAAGCCGGATTCGAACCCACCCGGTTCTCGCCTTCCTGTAGCCACGTCAGCCCCACCACCGTGAGCCATCCGTCTTCCGCTTTGAGCTTGCTTTCGCGCCGCGCGCGCCACTCCGCGAGGGTCCGCGAGTAGTCGTCCGCCCCCGCCGCCGCAACCAACAGCAAGAGCAGAAGCGTCAGCCTCGTTCGCATGTCGAAATTGTATCAGGCTGTGAATATGTAGGCCGGTCTGGGTGAAGGCCCGCCCTAACGCGCCCGCTTCATGCGGTAGTCTTCGACAGCCGGCATCTTCACTACTCTGCACATTTCATGCAGGCGTGACCGCGCTCGCGATCCGATCATCTCCCCCAGCGTCCGCTCGCGAATCGTTTTCTTATCGCCGCCCGGCATCGTGAAATCCTTGCCCCGTTCGTCATCCGTCAAGTTGGTAGTCGCGATCAACGGCTTCTTTTGATTGCAGCGATGCGTGATGATCGCCGTAACCGTATCCTCCACCCAATCCGTAACGCGATGCGCCCCCAGATCGTCGAGCAGAAGCACCTCGACATCCAGCACCGCCCGATAAGCCTCGCGATCCGCAGCCCCCGACGCCGCATCGTACCCGGAGCGAATGCGGTCCAGCAGATTCTGATAATCGAAGAACAGACACTCATGCCCTTTGTCCAGCAGCGCCCGCATTGCCGCTACCGCCAGGTGCGTCTTCCCGGTCCCCGGTTCGCCGATCAGCAAGAGCCCCGGCCGCGTTTCCGCCGGAAACTCCCGCGTGAAACTGCGCACCTGCATCAGCACCGTGCCCAGCCCTTGCCGCGCCACCGGATTATCCGTCGGCATTTGAAAATTATCCAGCGACGCTTCTTGATAATTCGGCGGGATGTTCGAGTTCTCCTTCAGATCGCGCGTCCGCGTAGCCGCCGCGCACACGCATCTCTCGGCGCCCGAGAGCCCCGCGCGCTCCACGATCTTCCATCCGGTGCCATCACAAAGCGTGCAGGTTTCGGTCATAGTCATTCGATCGTCACCAAGATATCTCCCGCCGAGACCGTCGCGCCCGCCTCCGCTTTGACAGACGCAACGCGTCCAGCGCGAGGCGCCTTCATCTCATTCTGCATCTTCATGGCCTCGACGACAATCACCGGTTCCCCCTCCGCCACCTCCTGCCCTTCCGACACCAGCACCCGCACCACCCGCCCCGGTATGGCCGCCGTGATCGATCGCGGCCCCGAGCTCTCTCCCGCGCTCCGCCGCCCGCGCGGCCCCCGCGGATCCAGAATCTCAACGTGATACATGCGCCCGTTGACTGAGACCTCGCCTCCACCCAAAACCTGAACCGCATAACTCCGGCCCCCGATCAGGATCGACAATGCGCCGTCCCCCACCGCCGCCGCCGAATAATCCTGCTCCACCGCGACGCCTTCCGCGGCGTAAACAAAGCTCCCCTCCCCGGTAGCGAGCGTCGCAGCCTTCCCGTCGATCACGATCTCGTATTTCACCGCAGCAGAGACTCCCGGCCCGTCCGCAACCAAGCCGACGCCGTCCCCGTAGCGCGCGCCGCTCCAGCCTTTCGCTGCGCCAGCACAGCAGCCAGCGCGGCCACCGCTTCCGCCTCCGGATTCGCCGCCAGCCCTTGCCGCCGCACAAAAAAATCTTCGAGAAAAGCAGTAGAAAGCGCCCCCGCGCGGAACGCCGCGTCGTCCATAATCTCCTCGAAAAGTTCCCGGTTCGTTGCGATGCCCGCGATCACGTACTCCGCAAGCGCACGCTTCATGCGCGCGACAGCCGCCTCCCGCGACGGACCCCACACCGCCAGCTTCGCCAGCAGCGGATCATACTCCACTGGCACCTCCCAACCTTCGTAGATCCCGGAATCCAACCGCACCCCCGGCCCCGCCGGTTCTTTCAGACGCGTGATCCGCCCCGGCGAAGGCATAAATTGCCTCTCCGGATCCTCCGCATAAATCCGGCACTCGATCGCCGACCCCTCCCAGCGCACGTCCTCCTGCCGCACCGTGAGCCGCTCCCCCGCGGCTATGCGCAGTTGCCACTGCACTAAATCGAGCCCCGTGACCAACTCCGTAACGGGATGCTCCACCTGCAGCCGCGTGTTCATCTCCAGGAAATAAAAGTTGCGCTCGCGATCCACTAAAAATTCCAGCGTCCCCGCATTGTGATACCCCGCTGCCCGCGCAATCCGCAGCGCCGCTTTGCCCATGCGCTCCCGCAACTCCGGATGTTCCCTCATCAGTGGCGACGGGCACTCTTCAATCACCTTCTGGTGCCGCCGCTGGATGGAGCACTCGCGCTCCCCCAAATGAATCAGGTGCCCATGCCGGTCCCCCAGCACTTGAATCTCAATGTGCCGCGGCTCCAGCACCAGCTTTTCCAGATACACCTCGCCGTTACCAAACGCGCGCGCCGCTTCACTCGACGCATCGCGGATGGCGGCTTCCAGATCGCCCTCGCCATCCACCCGCCGCATCCCTTTCCCGCCTCCGCCCGCCGACGCTTTGAGCAGTACCGGATACCCTAGCGCCTCTGCAACTTCCTTCGCTTTTTCTAAACTACTGACTGCCGCCTCGGTTCCCGGCACCACCGGCGCCCCCGCCGCGATCGCCAGTTTCCGTGCACCTGTCTTCGAACCCATCTCCCGCACCGCAGCCGCCGGAGGCCCTATGAACACCATCCCCGCCGCCTCGCACGCCTCCGCGAACTCCGCGTTCTCACTCAGAAATCCATACCCCGGATGAATCGCGTCAGCCCCATGCCGCTCGGCCGCGGCAATCATCTTATCGATGCGCAAATAACTCTCGGACGCCGCCGACACACCCAGGTACGCCGCCTCATCCGCCATCTGTACCGCCAGTGACCCGCGATCCGCGTCCGCGTATACCGCCACGCTCGCAATCCCCGCCTCGCGCAGCGCGCGCACAATGCGCACCGCGATCTCCCCCCGATTGGCCACCAATACTTTTCTAAACATGAGTCCCGGCGTGAGCTTCGATTTTAGCAGGGAGCCTGATTTTTACACTATCTTTATACTCCCGGCCCGGATCTTAACGCGGCTTTGATGCGCCGTTCCTTACGCTGAAATCGTGAAGCTCGCAGTTCGCGTTTCCGCGCCCGTCTCCGCACCTGAGGTTCTCCGCCCGGAGCTCGAAATCAACGTTGTTTACACTCGCCTTCCCGGCGCCGCCAAAACCTTGGACACCGCCAGCGGACTGGCCCGCGGCCTCGGCGCCCGCGTCACCGTTCACGTTCCGCAAGTGATTCCCTATCCGCTGGAGCTTAAAGCCCCGCCCATTTCCGTATCCTTCGCCGAAAAACAGATCCTCGCCCTCATTGGCGACCAGTCCGTCGAAACCAACATCCAAATGTACCTTTGCCGCGATCTAACCGAAACCATTCGCCGCGTTCTCAAGCCCGATTCCGTCGTGGTCATGGGAGGCCGCCACCGCTGGCGCCCCACTCCCGAGAAAAAACTCGCGGCAATTCTTCGCCGTGACGGCCATCGCGTGATACTCACCCATGCAGACTAGTCTTCCAGCCACTCCCTCCACAACCACCACCAAAGTAGTGGTCGCGACCACCGTCGCCCTGACCTTCATCACCTTCTGGCAAGCCGCCGCCATCGTCCTCAACGATCTCGCCTCCACCATGTTTTACATCGGCGGCATCACTGAGCAGGCCATTGGCAAACCCGCCCCCTGGATGGTGCTGGGCGTCATGCTCTTCAGCTACGCCGTGCGCTCCGTCTACATGGAAAGCTGCGGCATGTTCGTGCGCGGCGGCGTCTACATCGTAGTCAAGGATAGCATCGGACCCACCGTAGCTAAGCTCTCCGTC
>JALYJH010000055.1 GCA_030775415.1 Acidobacteriota bacterium
CCCCATGCTTGGGGTTCGACGAATAAAACTTGGTGCCTAAATACTTTCCGTAAACTCCTCCCATGCTGTGCAGAGTGGTGCCATTTTCCAAGTAAATCCGCCGCCGGGGTTGATTGGAAGCAGTGCCCTTGCGCAGCGTCTCAAAAGTCTGGCGCATGACACGGACACACTCGCCCATCGATAAATGTTCGCGAACTTGCTCTTCGCTGACCTGAATCATCAAGAGCCAGTGTACTAGCTCGTAAGTGACTCCGCGAAAGCTTGGCGGAACTTCAGCATCTCAGCGTCCGTTCCAATGGTCACGCGCGTCATCTTTTCAAGCGTGTCAAAACGCCTGCCGACCGCAAAGCCTTTCGCAATCATTTTGGCCTGCATCTGCCGCGCGTCCTGACCGGTCTCGATCACGATGAAATTGGCTTGCGGCGGGATGAATTTGATGTTGCGCTCCGTCAGCCAGGCGCACAGTTCGCTGCGCGTATAGGCGATTTTCGCGCGGCGCTCATCGATCAGTTCCGGGCCGAGATCCAGCGCCGCCAGCACCGCTCGCACGGTGACGATGCTGATGACATTGTTGCGGAACGGCTCCATGCGCTGGATCAAGTCCGGGCGCGCGGCGACGAAACCAGCGCGCAGTCCCGCCATCCCGTAGATCTTCGAAAATGTGCGCGAAACGATCACATTCTTTCCTGCCTTGACGAACGACATCGCCGTCATGGCCTCGGGCGAAGTCCCGTAATGCAGATACGCCTCATCCACCAGCAAGTAGGTCTTGGGGGGCAGGTTCTCCACCAGCCAGGCCATATACGCGCGCGTCGTCAATACCGACGTCGGGTTGTTCGGATGACATAGATAAATCAGCCCGCCCCCAGCTTTCTCGGCCTCCGCGGCCAGCCGGTGGACATCCGGCGCGAAGGCCGCATTCAACGGCGTTTTGATCACCTTGTGTCCCATCGCATGCGCCAGCTCCGGCGGAGCTTCATAGGTGGGCCACGCTGTGATCAACGGAAGACTAGGCGAAGTAAAAGCCTCAATGGCCGCGTGCAGCACCTCGCTCGACCCGGCGCCCACCAGTATCTGCTCCGCCTTCAACTCCTCCGCTGCAGCCAGCGTCGAATAGAACGCCGGGAATTCCTGATAGTGGTAACGATTCGACTCGCCGATCACGCGCACCATCGCCTCCACCGAAGCCTTCGGGGGCCCTTCTGGAAACTCATTGCCATTTAGCCAGACAGTGTTAGCGGAAGGTGCAGCACCGGGAACGGCAGCGCGCTGCGCAAAAGCGGCTTCAGTAAAACCAGCCGCCAGGAGGGCAGTGAAAGCTCTGCGAGTAGGCATTTCGTGCTCCTAGGTTTGGATGGGTGCGCAAACAGGGAGCAGGAAACGGCAGAGACAGGGGCCAGGCCCTTTGAGAAAAGTATATCACCAACGGAGCGCTATAGAGCCGCCCGAATTTCGCGAATCTGCGCGGCGTGGCGGCGGGCATGGGCGGCGATCAGGACCATCACCTCCGCGCCGTTAACGGGTCCGAAGAAGGCGTGCTTGGCAGCCAACGAGTAGAGACCGGGGCCCGCGCTTTCCGCAAACTGGATGCTCTGGGCACGCGTGTCGTCGAACTGCGCGAGCGCTTCGGCCAGCGACGCGAAGCGCCCCGTAGGCCGCACCGGCTCCGGCGCATTCACGCGTTGCGAGCGTCCCGAAACGCCCAGCAGCAGCTTCGCTTCTTTTTGCTTGTCCATCGGCGGCGCCGGCTCGGCTCCGGGATTCTGCAGCCAGCCTAAAAACCGGCGTTCCGCGACGACGATGTGCTCCACGCATTCGAGCACGGACCACTTGTCAGGCGCGGGACGCACCGCCGCCTGCGCTTCAGAAACACCTTCCGCCGCCCCACGAAAATCCGCGCGGCTGTCCTCGAGGCACTTTACGATTTCACTTTGTTCTTGCGGAGCCATAATTACTGCGTCACCTAATTACTGCTTCACGGGGTCCGGAGCCTCAGCATCGAAACCGAGTTCCGCGATCGCCGCGCGCGCCCGCTCGCCGTCCATCTTGCCTTCGCGCGCGAGCGTCGAGAGCGTCGCCTGCACGATCGCCTCCGCCGAGATCTCGAAAAACTTCCGCAGGTGTTCGCGGTTCTCGCTGCGCCCGAAACCATCGGTGCCGAGCGTGTGCAGCCGCGCGCCCAGCCACGGCGAAAGCTGATCCGGCACCGCCTTGATGTAATCGCTCGAGGCAATGATCGGCCCCGGCTCTCCTTCAAACAGCCGGGCAATGTGGGCCACCCTCGGCACTTCCGTCGGATGCAGCCGGTTCCAACGATCCACCGCCAACCCATCCCGCCGCAGTTCGTTATAGCTGGTGACGGACCACACATCGGTTGCCACCTGATAGCGCTCCGCCAGAATCTGCTGCGCCTTCAGCGCCTCGTTCAGAATCGAGCCGCTGCCAAACAACTGCGCCACCGCCGGACCGTTCTCTGACGCGCGGTATTTGTAGATGCCCTTCAGGATCCCCTCGCGCAACTCCGCCGAAACGCCGTTTTCGATCCCCGGCATCGGCGGCTGCACGTAATTTTCGTTATAGACGCAGATGTAGTAGAAGCGGTCTTCCATCTCCTGATACATGCGCCGGATGCCGTCCTGGATGATCACCGCCAGCTCGTAAGCGTAAGCCGGATCGTAAATCGCGCACGTCGGCACCACGCTAAACAGCAGCGGACTCTGCCCGTCCTGATGCTGCAATCCCTCGCCCAGCAGAGTAGTGCGCCCCGAGGTCCCGCCCATCAGGAAGCCCTTGCCGCGCGAGTCCGCGAAGGCCCACACCAAATCGCCCACCCGCTGATAGCCGAACATCGAATAGTAAATGTAGAACGGAATCATGGGCACGCCGTAGTTCGCGTAAGCCGTCCCGGCTGCCAGACACGACGCCATCGAGCCCGCCTCCGTAATGCCCTCTTCCAAAATCTGCCCGTTCTGCGCTTCCTTGTAATACAGCAGAACATTCGAATCCACCGGCTTGTAGCGCTGCCCCAGGCTCGCGTAAATCCCGTATTCACGGAATAGCGATTCCATGCCGAACGTGCGCGCCTCATCGGGAATGATAGGGACGACCAGCTTACCCAGATCGTGCGACTTCAGCAGCGATTTCAATACGCTCACGAACGCCGACGTAGTCGAAGCCTCGCGGCCCCGCGAACCTTCGAGCGCTTCCTTGAACGTTTCGATGGCAGGAGCCTGGATCTCGATCGGCTTCACTACGCGCTGCGGCAGCGGTCCGCCTTGGGCCTCGACGCGTTGCCGCAGGTAGCGGATCTCCGGCGAATCTTCCGCCGGCTTATAAAAGTCAACGTGGATCGCGGCTTCGTCGGAGAGCGGCAGTTTAAGCCGGTCGCGAATCTTGAGCAAATCCGCATCGCCGATTTTCTTTTGCTGATGCGCCGTCATCCGCCCCTCGGCGGCTTCGCCCAATCCGTAGCCCTTCACGGTCTTGGCGAGAATCACAGTGGGCTGGCCCTTGTGCCGCATGGCGCGGTGGTACGCGTTGAATACTTTCAGGGGATCCAGGCCGCCGCGGCGCATGCTCCAGATCTCGTCATCGCTCATGTTCTCCACCAGCTTGAGCAACTCCGGGTATTTGCCGAAAAATTCCTTGCGGATATACGCGCCGTCCATGGCGCGGAACGCCTGATACTCGCCGTCGACGCACTCGTGCATGCGTTTAATGAGCAACCCGCTGGCATCGCGCGCCAGCAGATCGTCCCAGCCCGTGCCCCAAACCACTTTGATTACGTTCCACCCGGCGCCCAGAAAGGCCGCTTCCAATTCCTGAATGATGCTGCCGTTGCCGCGTACCGGCCCATCCAGCCGCTGCAGGTTGCAGTTCACCACAAAGATAAGGTTGTCGAGCTTTTCCCGCGAAGCCAGCGTTAACGCGCCCAGCGATTCCGGTTCATCCGTTTCCCCATCGCCTAAAAACGCCCATACTTTGCGCTCGGTCTTGGGAACGATCCCGCGGTTCTCCAGATAGCGCATAAAGCGCGCCTGATAAATCGACCCAATCGGCCCCAATCCCATCGAAACTGTCGGGAACTGCCAGAAATCCGGCATCAGCCAAGGGTGTGGATAGGATGAAAGCCCTGGGTGATCGCGGAGCTCATGGCGGAAATTCTCCAGATGCTGCTCACTCAAACGCCCTTCCAGAAACGCTCGCGAGTAAACGCCCGGCGACGCGTGGCCTTGGAAGTACACAAAGTCGCCAGCCACTTTACCTGCGGACGGATCTTGATAAGAGCCGCGGAAGAAATGGTTGTAACCCACCTCCACCAGAGTCGCGAGCGATGCGTAGGTGGCCAGATGACCGCCAATATTTGCGTCGTGCTTATTCGCGCGCACCACCATCGCCATCGCATTCCAGCGCACCAGACACTTAATGCGCCATTCGATCTCACGATCGCCCGCGTAGGGCACCTGTTCTTCCGGCGGAATCGTATTGATGTAGGGGGTATTCCAACGCAGTGGAACCCGGACGCCCAGGTTGGCGGCGCGCTCCATCAGGTGCTCGAGCAGATAACTGGCCCGGGCCGGTCCTACCTGATCGATGATATCGTCGAGAGCCTCAACCCATTCGGCGGTTTCCTGAGGGTTAAGGTCGTCGGGTGCTTCTACTCGTGGTTTCAGCATGAGGGCTCACCTTACAAGGTAACGTTTTCGGGAGGAGTCGGGCAAGCGCGAAGATCAGCCCAGCTATTGACAAAAATTAATGGGGTCGATCACGCCGCAGCTACGTGTCCATTCAGCTTTCAGAGTGCGATAATCGCGGCAGGGACCGTGCCGTTCGCCGTCATAACCCGCTGCCCGTCCTGCCGCGCCAACAACCGCATCCCGGCTGCCCATCTCGCCGATAGCGGACGCTGCGGCGCCTGTAAAACTCCTCTCCCGCCCACTTCGGCACCTATCGAGGCCGATAGCGCCAATTTCATGCAGATCGTAGAGGAGAGCAAGGTCCCGGTCCTCGTCGATTTCTGGGCAGCTTGGTGCGGCCCCTGCCGCATGGCGGCGCCCGAAGTCGAAGCACTGGCGAAAGAGATGGCGGGCCGCGCGCTGGTCCTGAAAGTGGACACGGAGGCGCACCCTGATCTGGCCCAGCTTTATCAAGTGCAATCCATCCCCAACTTCGCCGTCTTCCGCGGAGGGAAACTCGTGATGCAGCGCAGCGGCGTGGCACCCCGCGCGGAAATGCGGCGCTGGTTGGAAGATTCTGCGAAGAATCCCCGCCCCTCGTCCGTCTAAAGTCTCCGAATGGTGCTAGACGCCCATGACCGTGAGTTGATTCAGTCCTGCCAGCGCGGCGATCTTTTCTGAAGAGCGAATCGGCCCACTCTCCCGGGCTAGTCCGCCTCCAGGCGGCCTGCCACCTGTGCCATGGCCATGACGATTTCCAGGCCGTTACGCCGCGAGGAGTATACTAGTGGCGAGGGAAAACCCCATGAAGAACTACTTGAAGTTCGGACTCCTCATCGCTGCGGTCCTAGGCACGCTCGCCTGGCTGGCGGTGGGCGGCATCAGCGAGACTAAGACGTATTATAAGACCGTCGCCGAATTAAAGCAGTTGGGGGATCAGGCGCAGGAGAAACGGCTGCGCGTGGGCGGCGACATCGCTCCCAATTCCATCAAACGCGAGGGTGCCAATGTCTCGTTCACCCTGGCGCAGGATAAGCTGCGTATGCAAGTGGTTTATAACGGTATTGATCCGCTGCCCGACACCTTCCGCGATGGCGCCCAAGCTCTCGCGGACGGCAAACTGGGCACCGATGGTGTTTTTCATGCTACTAAGATTCAAGCGAAATGCGCTTCAAAGTATGAAGCGAAACCCACCGTTAAGGGCAATCCGTCAGTTCGTAGTTAGCCGGTTCGGAGTGAGCCGGTTCACAGTGAGCAAGGACGGGTGGTACACTCCGTCCCGTTTCAAGGCGAAAGAGGCTTCATGGAAAATCTAGGGACGCTTGCCATCCTGCTGGCATTCTGTTTCGCGTGTTACGCGGTCATTGGATCGGTGGCGGGCAAGTTAGGACGCCGGCCATTCCTGATCCTGAGCGCGGAGCGCGCCGTTTACTGCGTGTGGCTCCTGCTGACAGTCGCCGCCTCCTTGTTGGTCTATTCCCTCATTGCGGGCGACTTCCGCCTGGCCTACGTGGCCGAACATAGCAACAAGTCGATGGATACCCCTTATAAATTCGCCTCCTGGTGGGGCGGACAAGAAGGTTCCCTGCTGCTGTGGGCGTGGCTGCTCTCCACATATACCAGCGTTCTAGTCTTCCAAAACCGCCGCAAGTTCCGCGAGATGATGCCCTACGTCACCGCGGTCCTGATGACCACGGAAACGTTCTTCCTGATCTTAATTAGTTTTGTCGAAGCGCCCTTTAAAGTTTTGATGGCCGGGAAAGGCATCGTCGACGCCGGCGATGGCCAGGGACTCAATCCGCTTCTGCAGTATTGGACCATGGTGATCCACCCGCCCATGTTGTACCTCGGTTATGTGGGCTTCGCGGTGCCCTTCGCGTTCGCGATCGGCTCTCTCATCACCAAGCAGCCGGGCGATGCCTGGATTCACACCACCCGCCGCTGGACCCTGGTGACCTGGATGTTCCAGACGACCGGAGTTCTCCTGGGCGCCGGCTGGGCTTATGCAGTGCTCGGCTGGGGCGGCTATTGGGGCTGGGACCCGGTTGAAAACGCCTCGCTCCTGCCTTGGATTACGGCCACCGCCTTCCTCCATTCCGTCATGATGCAGGAGAAAAAAGGGATGATGAAGGTGTGGAATATGGTGCTGGTCTCTTGCACCTTCTTCCTGTGCATCTTCGGTACATTCCTCACCCGCAGTGGCGTGGTGCAGTCCGTACATGCCTTCGCGCAATCGTCACTGGGACGTTACTTCATCGTATTCCTGGCGGTGGGCATCGCCGCGACGCTTTACCTGATTCTGAACCGCCTGGACTACCTGAAGAGCGAAGCGCAGCTCGAAAGCGTTCTCTCGCGCGAATCAAGTTTTCTCTTTAACAACCTGATCCTGCTCGCGAGCTGCTTTGCCGTACTCTGGGGTACGCTGTTCCCGGTAATCACGGAGGCTATCAACGGCGAAAAAATCAGCGTTGACGGCCCCTTCTTCAATCGCGTAAACATCCCCATCGGTCTCTTCCTAATGCTGCTGACCGGCGTCGGTCCTTTGATCGCCTGGCGCAAGAGCTCCGTCGAAAGCCTCAAGCGCGCGTTCTTCTGGCCGAGCTTGGCGGGCGTGGCTGTAGCCGCCGGATTGATGATCATGGGTGTGCGCCACTTCTATGCGCTGGTGTCCTTCGCGCTCTGCACCTTCGTCGCCGTCACCGTGGTCATCGAATTTTTCAAGGGCGCCATCGCTATCCGCGGCAAAGAAGGCCAGAATATCTTGGCCGCCATGGTGGAACTAACGCATCGCAATACCCGTCGCTACGGCGGCTACCTGGTGCACATGGGCATCGTCTTCATGTTCATCGGTTTCACCGGCAAAGCCTTCGACCTCGACAAGACCGTGCAGGTCACCAAAGGCCAGATCGTGCGCCTGGGCGCTTATCAGCTTGCGATTGGCGATGTCGAATCCGGCAAGAACGAAAACTATTCTTGGGATATATTGAACGTCGGCGTGACCAAAAACGGCGCCGATCTGGGAACGCTGCGCCCCGAGCGCCGCCTCTACTTCGCCTCGCGCCAGCCGACGTCAAACGTGGCGATCCGCCGCCGCCTCAACGAAGATCTCTATCTGAATTTCGCCGGCGCATCCAACGACGGCGAAGGCACGGTGCTCCAGTCTTATGTGTTCCCACTCGTGAGTTGGATCTGGATTGGATATTGGGGAGTGCTCATCGGCACCATCATCTGCCTGATCCCCAGCAAGAGCCGTCTCGTATACCCGCGGACGGAAGTGGTGACGGTCACAGGAAAACATGCGCCAGTGGAAAAGTAGTCTCCTGCTCGCCCTCATGATCGCGGCCGCCCTGGGCCAAACCGCGACCGAGATGGACTCGCCGCAGATCAACCGCATCGCGTCGAAGCTGCATTGCAGCTGCGGATGCAACCAGAGCATGGCCTGCGTCATGCCACCCGGTTGCCCCATCTGCAGAACCAACAAAGCAAAGATGGTCAACATGCAAAAATCCGGCATGAGCGACCAGCAGATCCTGGATAAGTACGTCGCAGAAAGCGGCAAGGATATTCTGATCGTGCCTCCCGGTATCGCCGGTGTATTGGGCCCCTACGTCGCGCTGAGTCTGGGATTGCTGCTGGTGGTCTGGACCATCCGCCGGTATATGCGCCCTCATAAAGCGGCGCTCAACGGCCCGCCGATCGACGCCGCCACGCTCGCGCGAATTGAAAAAGACACGGCGAACCTCGATTAGATGAACCTGATTCTCGCCGTCGTCATATTGCTGGCCGCAACGCTTTTCTATACGCTATTTATCCGCGCGAAAGACATCCCGCCGCCTGACCCGGTGTCGCCCACCCAGCACCTGGACGAGCGCAAAGCCGCCATTTACGAAAACTTGCGCGACCTCCAGTTCGAATATCGCGTAGGCAAACTCTCCGACGCCGACTACGCCCAAACCAAGCTGGCGCTGCAAAAAGAATTGGCCGTGGTGGTCGCCGAAATCGAAAAAATGCAACCCAAGCCCGCTGCCGCCGGCAATAAGGAGCCGGCATGAAGTTCGCCCTGGCTCTCCTCCTGGCCTCTCTGCCGCTCCTGGCGATCGACGGCGTGGCCGTCAATGTCACCACCGGAAAACCTCAGCCCGGCGTTGGTATAAATTTGGTCCAGCCCAGCCAGGACGGCATGGTGCCGCTCGGCAACGCCACCACCGATGCCCAGGGCGTATTTAAAATCGACAAACAAATTCCGCCGGGACCCGGCCTGATCCAAGCCACCTACCAAGGCACCACCTACAACCAGATCATCACCCCCGGCATGCCCACCACCGGCATCCAGGTCAAGGTGTACGACGCCACCAAAAAATCCGGCGTCTCTAAAATACTAGAGCACCTCATCCTTCTGGAGCCCGGCGTCGATAACCTGCGCGTCAGCGAAACTTTCGTCTTGGGCAACGAAACGAATGTAACGTTTAACGATCCCGTGAAGGGCTCGATTCAGTTCTATCTTCCGCCTGCCACCGCGGGCAAGGCGCAAGTGGTCGTCACGGCCCCCGGAGGCATGCCCATCACGCGCCCTCCGCTCAAGACCGCTACCGCCGGCATCTATAAAGTCGACTACCCCACGAAGCCTGGCGAAACACGCATGGACGTGACCTATACCATCCCCGCCACCGACAAGTTTGCCGGCAAAGTGGTAGCTTCTGAATCCGCAACACATCTGGTAACGCCGCCGGCAGTGACCGTCACCGGAGACGGTATTGAACCCGCCGGCCGCGAGCCCCAAACGCAAGCCAATATTTACAACCTCACCGGTCTCGATTACAACCTCTTGATTGACGGCATTGGATCGCTGCGCGAAGAATCCACGCCTGCTCAAGGCGAAGAGGGCGGCTCCCCGCCAGTCGAGGTCAAGAAGCCGCGCCTCTACTCGCAGCTCTTCTGGGTGCTCGGCCTGGCTCTTGGGATCCTGGCGCTAGGCGGGACCATGCTCTATCGCAGAGGACCCGCGTGAGTGCGGCAGCACTCGAAGTTTCGAAAGTCTGGAAATACTACGGCGACTTCCCCGCCCTCCGCGATATCCAACTCAGCATCGAACCCGGCTCGACCGTTGCTCTGCTGGGCCGCAACGGCGCCGGTAAGACAACGCTACTCCGCATCATCGCCGGACTCTCCAAAGCCTCCGAAGGCAGCGTCAGTGTTCAAGGCTCCAGCGTCCGCGAGCAATCCACCCGCCGCCGCATCGGAGTCCTAGGCCACGGCATCTCGCTCTACGACGAACTCTCCGCCACCGAAAACCTGGTGCTCTTCGCCAAACTCTA
>JALYJH010000056.1 GCA_030775415.1 Acidobacteriota bacterium
CCGATAACAATCAGCCCCAACGTTTCCGCTTGCAGATTTCCGAAGCATCTTCTACGGAATTCGAGCGGTTGTTTCAACCCACTACGTCCCGCGAACGCGGTTTAATCGCCCGCACCCTGCGCCTCGGAGCCGCTGGCGCCGCCCCAGAGTGGCTCACACAGCGCAACACCGAAGGCACCGTTTCCATTCAAAGTTTGATGGTCGCGGACACCCGCTTCAACATCACCTCTTCGCGCGTCTCCTGGATCGGCGACGGCGTAAAAGTATCCGCCATCCAATGCAAAGTAGCCGATGCCACGCTCACTGGCGATCTCCGCGTGGACCTGTCCGGATCAGCCCCCGCCTACCGCTTTGACGGCAAGCTTGAAGATGTGGCTTACAAAGGCGGCAAAGTGGATTTCACCGGCCGAGTGACCGCAGCCGGCACTGGCGCGAATCTTCTGGCCAGCCTCAAAGCGGAAGGCACGCTCCGCGGCCGCGCCGTCGCTTTTTCCCCCGAAGCCGAATTCCGCCGGGTGGCCGGACAATTCTCCATCAGCATGACCCCTACCGGCCCGAAATGGAAACTCTCGGGGCTGGAACTGACGCAAGGGAGCGACAGCTATTCCGGCGACGGCGCCACTCAAGCCGACGGCAAACTAGTGCTGGATTTATTAAGCGGCGGCCGCCAATTCCATTACCCGTAAAGGCGGATCAATGTGCCGAGTACTGGGGCTGCGGGGGGTTGAGCCGCACCTCGATCGTGCGCTCGTCTTCGTTCACTTCGAAGGTCTGCCCGAATGTCTGGTACCCCTTTGCGGTTACCTGCACCAGGATCTTGCCTTTAGGAATTTCCGGAATGTCCGCCACACCCTCTTGGCTCGACCGCATCTCCCAAGTGGTTCGCACCATTTTTCCCAATTTCACCGCCGAGCGGCCGCCGAAACGCACAATGACGTTGGCACGCTCGACAGGTTTTCCCAGGTCGTTAATGACGACAATCTTCATCTTTGTCACATCCGCCGCCACCATCGGCAATGACAAAAACAGAACCAAGAAGAGTCGTCGCATACTGGGCATTATCGCATTACACTGGTACTCAACGCTATGAAACAACTTGTCCTTCTGTCGATCCCCGCAGCGTGCGCAGCATCTGTGACGTCACTAGCGCATCGGGACTCAGTGGATCAATCATGGACGTTCAAAGTTCACCTCGGCCTAGCTTTCCGCTTTTCTGCAAGCAAGCGCCAAAGCGGTTGAAGCATCTGAATGAATACCGCCGAAGCCGCAGGTTCAATCGGCGCCCGTCTCGATCGCCTCCCCTCCACTCGCACCATCTGGCGCTTGATTGCTTTGCTCTCTCTGGGCGGCTTCTTTGAATACTACGATCTCTTTTTCACCGGCTACATCGCCCCCGGCTTGGTTCAGAGCGGCATACTGACCGCCTCGACCTATAGCCTCTCCGGCACCACCGGCATCGCCAGTTTCGTTGCGGCGATGTTTTCCGGATTGTTCCTCGGCACAGCGCTTTTCGGCTTTGTAGCCGACCGCTTCGGGCGCCGCACCGTCTTCACATACTCGCTCCTGTGGTACACCATCGCCAGCGTCATCATGGCGCTTCAAAACGACGTCACTGGACTTAACTTCTGGCGCTTCATCTCCGGCATCGGGGTAGGCGTGGAGTTGGTCACCATTGACACTTATTTGTCTGAATTAGTCCCCAGACAATTACGCGGCCGTGCCTTTGCCTTCAACCAAACCATCCAGTTCTCATCGGTACCGCTAGTAGCTTTACTCGCTTGGCTGTTAGTGCCGCGCATGCCGCTGGGATTCGCTGGCTGGCGCTGGGTAGTGCTCATCGGAGCCGGGGGCGCTGGCCTTGTGTGGTGGATCCGCCGCGGTGTGCCCGAAAGCCCCCGCTGGCTGGCGCAGCAAGGCAGGCTCGCCGAAGCGAAAGTCATCCTCGATCAACTCGAAATCCAGGTCGCTGTGGAGTCCGGCTCCGCCCTTCCCCCACCCGCCAAAGCGGACCCGCCATCTCCGCGCGGCAGCTTCACCGACATCTGCAAGCCCCCCTATCGCTCCCGCACTTTAATGCTAATCATCTTCAACGTCTTCCAGACCGTCGGCTTTTATGGATTCTCCAATTGGGTCCCGACACTCTTGATCAGGCGCGGCGTCCCGGTGGTAAACAGCCTGGAATACACTTTCTTGATCGCCGTTGCCGCCCCGTGCGGGCCACTTTTAGCCTACAAACTGGCTGACAAATTCGAGCGCAAATGGCAGATCGTTCTGGCCGCACTAGGCGTGGGTTTATTCGGTATTCTCTTCGCACAAATGACGCAAGCGCCGATGCTGATCGGCTTAGGAATCATGTTGACTATGTCGAACAATATACTGTCATTCTCTTTCCACGCCTATCAAGCCGAACTCTATCCCACTCGCATCCGTGCGCTGGCGGTCGGATTCGTCTATTCCTGGAGCCGCCTCTCCGTGGTATTTAGCGCCTTCCTGATCGCTTTCGTACTCGACCGCTTCGGCGTCGCCGGCGTTTTCACCTTCATCGCGGGTAGCATGCTCGTCGTAATGTTGGCTATCGGGTTCCTCGGCCCCCGCACCAAGCAACTGGCTCTCGAAACGATTTCGAAGTAGCTTTACTTTTTTTGAGCGCGCTCGCTGCCGGGCGGAATGTCGCCAGCCGGTCTACCGCAAACAGCAGTGCTGACAGCAGCGCCGTCGTTGGATTGCCTGGCCGGAATGTTATGCTGGCGTTAGATCCGCCATGGCAATTGGAACACGGTCCTACACCCGCGGCTATCTATCCTCCAGCGGACTTCCGCCCGGCATCCGCGCCCTCCTGATCTCCAACATCGCCGTCTTCGTCATCACATTTTTCGCCGGCCGCAGGCTCGCCGGCACACTGGATCTGCTGATGCTCCGCCCCTCTGACGTATTGACCCGGGGTTACATCTGGCAGTTGGCCACTTACATGTTCCTGCATCAAGGCATTGGGCACATCCTCTTCAACATGCTTGCCCTGTGGATGTTCGGCACCGAATTCGAACGCCTGTGGGGAACCCGCCGCTTTCTGAATTTCTATTTCTTCTGCGGCGTGGGTGCCGGGTTGTGTGTGGTTGCAGCCAACTATCTACCTTGGGGAAATCCAGAAGTTCCCACGCTGGGCTCCTCCGGCGCCATTTTCGGAATTCTGCTGGCCTCGGCCGTAATGTGGCCGGACCGCCAGATGCTCTTCTATTTCCTGATCCCCATCAAGATGAAGTATTTCGTCATGATTATCGGAGCCATTGCTTTCCTGAATTCCTTTAATGCGGCAAGTCCTGTGAGCGAGTTTGCGCATCTTGGGGGAATGCTGTTCGGCTACGTCTTCCTCAAGATCCCGCGAATGCGCGGCGTGGACCCGCTGGGCGTCATGCGCGAATCCTACCGCGCCTGGAAGCTGGAGCGCGCCAAGAAAAAGTTCCAAGTCTACATGCGGAAAAAAGGCTCCGATCGCGACCGTACCCTTCACTAGCTCGGGTAATCCTTCGTAAAGCCCGCCTGCAACCCTCCCTAGAACTTTTGCGTCATAATCTAGGCATGAAGGCCAAAAGGGTTCTGATCGCCACGTTTTTGGGCGTGCTAGGGCTGATGCAACATGGCAGCGCTCAGCAAGGTCCCAATTCCGATTCGAGCACCACCATCGCCAAGCCGCGCAAGCCCTCGACCGACGGCAACACGCCCGCCGCCGACCCGAATCAAGCCAAGATACCCTCCAAATTCAACAAGCCGAAAGACGCCACCGTGCCCGAGAGCGTGCCCACTTTCCGCTCCGACGCTATTACAGTCACGGTCGACACCGCCGTCCTCGATAATAAAGGTCACTTCATCCCCAACATCCCCAAGCAAAACTTCCGCATCATGGAAGACGGCGTTCCGCAACAGATTGCGGGTTTCTCACTCGGCGAAGCTCCCATAACAGTCTGTCTGCTCATTGAATTCTCCAACCGCTTCCAAAACTTTTATTCCGAAGCCTGGTTTCAGACCCTCACTGCCGCCTACGGTTTCGTTCAAACCTTGAAGCCTGATGACTACGTGGCAGTGATCGCCTACGATTTGCGTGAGGAAATCCTTTCCGACTTCACCAATGACCGCCAGCAGACCGCCGAAGCCATGGCGCGCCTCCGCATTGCCGGCTTTTCCGAATCCAACATGTATGACGCCCTGGTCGACACCGAGCAGCGCATGCAGGACATCGAAGGGCGCAAAGCCATCGTATTGATCGCCTCCGGCATTGACACCTTCAGCAAACTCACTTATGACAAAACCCGCCGCGCGATTCAGGACGCCGGCGTACCGATCTATGCCATCGGATTAATGCAGAGCGCGCGCGAGATGGCGGAGGCCTCCGGCGCCCTCAGTTCCCTCGATCGCATGGACTTTATACAAGCCGACAACCAGATGCGGACCTTCGCCGCGGAGACCGGCGGCATGAGCTATTTCCCGCGCTTTTACTCCGAATTTCCCGGAATCTTCCAGAGCATACAGCAGACGCTGCGTAGCAATTACGTCCTCTCGTATAACCCTTCTAATCAGGCGCGCGACGGTAAAGTGCGCCGCATCAAAGTGGAACTGATTAATCCCGAAACCAACGAGCCCATCCGCTTAAATGACGATAAAGGTAAGCCCATCAAGTACAAAGTGGTGGCTAAAACCGGTTACACAGCCCCGCGCGAAGTCGAGTGACGCGTTTTTTGTCACACAATCGTAACCTCACGGCAACATACTCCGGGTGAATTGTAGTGGAGCGATTGTCAAGGACTCAATCTTCTCCGTTTTGAGTTTGTTACAAAGTCGTTGACAGGGTTTCCGCGCTTTGCTAAATTCGCGATGTTCCCCGACAATGATTTCCCGAAATTCTTCACCTTCATCCACTCGCGCCCGAATTCTTTTGGTGGACGACAACGCCAACGGGCTGGCCGCACGCAAGAGCGTTCTCGAGGAACTAGGCTATCGCATCGTGGCCTGCGCCAGTGGTGCCGATGCACTCGAGCAATTCGCGGACGCGAAGTTCGACCTGGTGGTGACGGATTACAAAATGCCGCGCATGGATGGGCTGGAGTTAATCAGTCACCTGCGCAAAGCCACGCCGGATCTGCCCATCGTGCTGGTTTCAGGATATGTGGATAGCTTAGGGATGAACGAATCCTCCACGGGAGCCGACGTAGTGATTCAGAAAAGCGCCAATGAAGTTTCTCATTTAGTGCGTTCCGTGAATCGCCTGCTGCGCCGCAAACCCCTGGCGAAGAAACCCGTCGCCTCCCAATCCCCCGGGCCGAAAGTGAAACGCAAAGGCGCCTCCAGCTAACCAGCCATCCATGGTCACACGCTGCCGCCGGCCACGGCGATCGTGATCGGTTCCCTGAGCGAAGCGAACTTGCTCCGGCCGCGGCGATCCCATTAAGCTGAGAATTACCCTCCACGACGAGTGTCCCTTTCACTATGGAAATCACACGCATTGTAGGACGAGAAATTCTAGACAGCCGTGGTAACCCCACCGTCGAGGCCGACGTTCACTTAGCCGATGGCAGCATAGGCCGCGCCGCTGTACCTTCCGGCGCGTCTACCGGCGAACATGAAGCGGTCGAGCTGCGCGACAACGACAAGTCGCGCTACCTGGGCAAGGGCGCGCGCAAAGCCGTCCGTAACATAATCGACGAAATAGGTCCGTCGCTGACCGGCATGGAAGCGGAACAGCAGGCCGCGATCGACCGCCATATGATCGCGCTCGACGGTACCCCGAACAAAGCGCGTCTGGGAGCCAACGCAATCCTGGCCGTGTCGATGGCGGTCGCGCGCTCCGCCGCGGCAGCGCACGATTACCCGCTCTACCGTTACCTGGGAGGCGTCAATGCCTGCCTGCTGCCGGTACCCATGATGAACATCCTCAACGGAGGCGCGCACGCCGACAATTCAGTCGACCCGCAGGAGTTCATGATCGCCCCCTACGGCGCTGAAAAGTTCTCCGACGCACTGCGCTGGGGTGCTGAAGTCTTCCACACGCTCAAAGGTGTTCTTAAAAAACGCGGCTATTCCACCGCCGTGGGCGACGAAGGCGGCTTCGCACCCAATCTCAAATCGAACCAGGAAGCCCTCGAGGTCGTGCTCGAAGCGATCACGCTCGCCGGTTATACTCCGGGCGACCAAATTGGCATCGCGCTCGATCCCGCCGCCAGCGAGTTCTACGACAAAGACAAACAGAAGTACGTTTTCAAGAAGTCCGACAAAAGCGAGCGGACTTCCGATCAAATGGTCAAGTTCTGGGCCGATTGGGTCCGCCAGTACCCCATTGTCTCGATCGAAGACGGCATGGCCGAAGACGACTGGACCGGGTGGAAAGCCATGACCGATGAATTGGGTAAGAAAATCCAGCTTGTCGGCGACGACCTTTTCGTCACCAACACGGAACGCCTGGCGCAAGGCATCGAAAAAGGCATCGCCAATTCGATTTTGATCAAGGTCAACCAGATCGGCACGCTCACCGAAACGCTCGAAGCCATCAAAATGGCGTCCGACGCCGGCTATACCTCGATGACCTCACACCGCTCGGGCGAAACCGAAGACACCTTCATCGCCGACCTCGCCGTCGCCACCAGCGCCGGCCAGATCAAGACCGGCTCCGCCAGCCGCACCGACCGCATTGCTAAATACAATCAGCTTCTCCGCATCGAGGAAGAGCTTGGCACTGCCGCGCGCTATGCGGGCCGCAAGGCGTTCCGGCAATGATGTCGGGGCGCCCCATCATCCTGACGATCCTCGACGGCTGGGGCTTTTCGCCGGCGGGGGCAGCGGAAGGCAACGCCATCGCCGCGGCCAACAAGCCTAACTACGATCGCCTGTTGCAGGAATTTCCGAACACGTTAGTTCACACTTCTGGTCCTTACGTCGGTTTACCCGAAGGCCAGATGGGCAACAGCGAAGTGGGGCACCTGAACATCGGCGCGGGCCGCGTCATCCACATGGATGTCACCCGCATCGACCAAATGATCCTCACCGGCGAGTTCTTCAACGATGCCATGCTTAAAGCCGCCATGGCTCACGCCCGCACCCGCCGCCTGCACCTAATGGGTCTCCTTGGCGATGGCGGAGTGCACTCCATGAACACCCACCTCTACGCGCTGCTCGAAATGGCCAAGCGCGAAGGAGTTGCCGACGTTTCAATCCACTGTTTCATGGACGGCCGCGATACACCGCCTGAGAGCGGCGCGGGTTACCTCGAGCAGCTTCAACGCGAGATCCGCCGAATCGGCGTGGGCCGCATCGCGACAGTCGCTGGCCGATACTACGCCATGGACCGCGACCAGCGTTGGGAACGCATCGAACTCGCCCGCGCCGCCATGGTCGACGGCATTGGCGAAAAATCCAGCGACCCCGTCGCCGCCGCTAAACGCTCCTATGAGAAGGGCGTGACGGACGAGTTCATTGAACCCGCCGTCATCCTCAATGAGCGAAACGAACCCATCGGCCTTATCCGCTCCGAGGACGCCTGTATCTTCTTCAACTATCGCGCCGATCGTGGCCGCGAAATGACGCAGGTTCTTACGGCGTCTAACTTAAAGCTCCACTTCACCACCATGACCCAGTACGACAAAGCGCAAACCGCCGCCTTCGTGCTGTCGAAAGAACTCCCCACTCACATTCTGGCCAACGTCATGGCCGAACTGAACTGGACCAACCTGCGCGTGGCCGAAACCGAAAAGTACGCCCACGTTACGTATTTCTTCAACGGCGGCAACGAGAAACCTTACGCCGGTGAGGAACGTGAACTGGTTCCCTCTCCTAAGGTTGCGACATACGATCTAAAGCCGGAGATGAGCGCCGCTGGAATCACCAGCATAGTCACCAGCGCCATCGAGAAACGTGATTTCGACGTGATTGTGATGAACTTCGCTAACGCCGACATGGTGGGACATTCCGGCAAAATGGCGCCGACCGTCAAAGCTGTAGAAGTCGTTGACGCCTGCATGGGCCAGATCTACGACGCGCTCCGCCGCAAAGGCGGTCGTTGGATCATCACTGCTGATCATGGCAACGCGGAGATGATGATCGACCCGGTCATTGGCGGTCCCCACACCTACCACACCACCAACCCCGTGCCCTTCATCGTGGTCGACGAAGCGCGCCGCCCGCTGCGCGCCAACGGTGCGCTCCAAGACATCTCCCCCACACTACTCGCGCTCTTCGGCATTCAGCCGCCCAAAGAGATGACCGGCCGCGATTTGCATCTTCGGTAAGTTCTACTAAAGTGCCCCTATGCTTCGCCCGATCTATAAGTAACTCATCAGGCTGGGGATGTTGTTAGGCAGTCACTCTTTTCATATCGGGGAAAAATGATCTCGTTGCGGAAGTCTATGGAACTCCAAGCGGAGGAAGTGTTGCAATCCGCTCTAAAATCCTACGGCGATGTTTTCGTCGCAGTGGGACAAGCCGGGGCCCAAGCATGCCCGCCAGTAGGAAACGAACTTAAGGAAAGTCTGCTCAACCTGCGGAAGCGCCTCAACGCCGAAGCTTCCGCGAGCGCCATTGTCGAAACGGAACAACTGCTCGAAGCGGAGCTACAGACTTGGAGCGCACGCGTCTCCCATTTCTTGCAGGGCAAGACCGAAGAAGTGCGGGAGATTCTGCAAATCGTCGCCAAGGCCACCCGCCAGTTAGGAGAGCGCGACCAACTCAATTCCAAAGAATTCGGCAAATTGACGGAGCGCCTGCAAGCCACTGCCAAGCTGAACGACCTCAGCACCATCCGCCAGGCGCTAGTCAAGAACGTCGCGGAAATGGAAATCTGCGTTAGCAAAATGACTCTGGACGGCCAGGAATCCCTGGGTGCGCTGCGAGCCCAGATGAGCATCTACGAAGCGCGCTTGGAGGAAGTCGAGCGTATCGCTTCTCAGGATCCCCTCACCGGCTTGGCCAATCGCCGCAAGCTAGAGCGCCAACTCCAATTACTAGTGAGTCTGGCACGTCCTTTCTCCGTGATTTTTATTGATCTCAACGGCTTCAAGAATATCAACGATACCTACGGGCATCAAGCTGGAGACGATTTGCTGAAACAGTTTGCCGGCGAGTTGCGCACTGCGTTTCGCGCCACCGACACTGTGGGACGTTGGGGCGGCGATGAATTCGTCGTGCTCGTGGATGCCGACTTTCACGGCGCCACCAGCATGGTGCAGCGCATTCAAAAATGGGTGGACGGCGAATACAGCGTCCTTGCCGAAGCCGGCCCGCGCAAAATTCAGATAAGCGCGGCCAGCGGCGTGGCTTCCTGGCGTCCTGGCGACAGCCCCACCGCCATCCTCCAACGCGCTGACGCCGCCATGTACCAGCACAAAGTGCGCATCAAGGTCGCAGAGCGCTAGGCTTAGTTAATCGAAAGTTCCAATAAGGTCAGCTCAAAGTTCAGCTCGTCCATGCGGCCCTTGAGCAGCGTGGCCGGAGCCTTCTTCAAAGACAGCAAACTCTTGACGTCCGCTTCCAACTTGCGAACCCGCAACATCTGAGCCACAATCCAAGGTCCGTTGGCGACAACATCGTTCATCGGCTTATCTCCTTTTTACCGCCTGTTACCTATAAGTCGGCCGACTCAGGTGTTTACATTAGTACTACGCCAACTATTTAAGAGCCCTCTCCGGTGGAAACTGCGGGCTCCAGCAGCTTGAAATTGCGAGTTTCCCCGCTTTTCCCATAGGTTTCCACTTGATCGGAGCCAGGAATGGTGAGAACAAAACGCCCATTGTCGCCGCGCTTCACGAAACCTTTGCCTTTCAGATACCACAGGGCGAACTCCAGGTGTTCGCGTGGGCAACCCAGGTATTGCTCGAAGTCAAAGA
>JALYJH010000057.1 GCA_030775415.1 Acidobacteriota bacterium
GAAGGGGCAGGCGGCCTGATTGGCCAAAACGCCCATGCCTCCGCGCTGCAAGGTGCCGCCGGCTAAGGGCGGGGCCTGATTGTCCGGTTGTTGGTCCAAGGGAACTGCGGAGGAAAAGATTTTCCGCAGGGAGGTTTCGAAGGGTGCGGCGAGGTGGGCGGCTTCGGGGAGGGCGTCGAGCAGGGGGCTCGCACGAAGCTGCTCCTCGCCGGAGAACAGCGGATAGCTGCACACGACTTCCGGCGCCGAAGTGAGCAGACGCGCGGTGATGCGGCGGGCATTGTGGAGTTCACGCTCCGGCGAACTGTGCGGCATCCCGGCTTGGCGCTGGAGCGACACGGGCAAAAAAGGATTGGGGCGCGCGACGCCGGGCCAGGCGCCAGCGTGTAAGCCGGCGATCCACAAGGCGTCGAACTGCGATCCGGCCGCCTCGAGCATGTCCATGATCTGCACGGGGGCGTCTTCATCGCGCGGGGCGAAGCGTTGCTCGCGGGCAATGCCGCGCAAACGCTGGAGCGCCTGGCCGTAGGTGAGGCGAGGGAGCACGACGTCGAGCGAGGCGAGTGCAGAGAGAAGATTTTTCCAAAGCTCGACGGTCTGATGCTCCGTGGGAGAAAGCGGCCGCTCGCCAGGCCAGCCGGCGTGGTGTAGCAGCTTTGAAAAAGCCGCACTCCACTCGCTGGGATGCTGGCGGGGGCGCGATTCTTCGGCAGCCTTCGCCATGCCGGGGAACATGCGGCGCACGGAGTCGACCTCGAAGGAGACT
This sequence comes from Acidobacteriota bacterium, assembly GCA_030775415.1. Taxonomy (GTDB): domain Bacteria; phylum Acidobacteriota; class Terriglobia; order Bryobacterales; family Bryobacteraceae; genus Palsa-187. Next base: position 767 of record JALYJH010000057.1, read on the forward strand.
TCGTCGACGCCTTGACGACGAAGATCGGCGAAGAGGCGCGCGCCGTGCCACGGGTCAAAGCTCAGGAAGGGCGAACGCAGGAGCATTCCCGCTTCGCCGATGTGCAGTCCGGGCTGGATTCCTAACGCGAGCAGGGCGGCGGCGATGAGGGGAGCGTCGGCGGAGGGCATGCCGGGGGAGATCTGAAAGGCTACGCCGGAGCCGGCGCGGGCGAAGTCCAGGGCAGGATGGAAAGTTTCGTCGAAAATACGTTCGGCGGCGGCGGAGAGTCCGGCGAGGCCGCGCACGACGATGCCAATGCGGGCGTCCGGCTGCGCTTCGAGTTTACGCCGCGCCCAGGCGGCGGCGTGGACTAATTCTTCTGAGGAGTCGCGGAGTCCCAGGCGATGGCGTAGGGCTGACGCGTGTGCGGAGGGTGCGGGCCAAGGCTGCGCGTGGCAGGCTTCAAACAGGCGGCGATCCGCGGGGGTGAACTCGTCGAAACCGGCGTGAAAGAAAGTGGCGGGGGCGAACGTTCTAGAGGCGATGCGATCGAGGAGAGCGCGCGGTAGCTGGCTTGCGGTAATCCAATCGTTGTCGTACAGCTTGCGCTCGACGGCCCCCATCCACTCCAGGAATTCCTCGGGATCTTGCAGGCCGCGAAATTCCGCCACGTTGCACGGTGCTTCCCAGGCGCGCACAGAACTCCAGGCTTGTGCCGCGGCGGTTACGGTGGCGGATAGATCGAGTAGGATACTGGCGCCATCGGAGGCCGCGATGGCTTGTTCCCACAGGGCTTCTTCTTGTAGGGAACTCAGCAAAACCGGGGTTTGGAAGGGATCGCGATAGGCGCACTCTTGCCAGGCGCGCGCGAGCCAGGCGTTGCGCGGAAGAATGTCAGCGGTGTTCCAAACGCGCACGCCTTGGCGGCGGCGTTGGGTATCGTAAGCGCGGCGCAACTGGCGGCTTAGGCGCGCGTTTGCGGTGACCAGAGTGCCTTGGGTGCAGAGGTCCACTCCATTAGTGTCTCATCGTCTCGCCTGATACTTGCGCAACAGCTCGAACAGCACTACGCCTCCTGCTGTCGCTACGTTCAGGGAGTGTTTAGCGCCCAGCATGGGGATGCGGATGTGCACGTCGCAGCGCGCTGCCACTTCGGGGCGGATGCCGTCGACTTCATGGCCGAAAATAATGCAGATCGGGAAGGCGGGCTGCCACGCAAACAGATCGACTGCCTGGGGCGTGGTTTCGATGGCGGCGATCTGGTAATTCTGCTCACGAAGCTGATCGAGGAGCGGCAGCGGATCGGGCCCGTGTTCCCAGCGGACAGTTTCTTCGGCGCCTAGCGCGGTTTTGTGAATCGCCCGGTGGGGCGGACAGGCGGTAATTCCCGTGAGCAGAAGTTTTTCGGCGGCTGCGGCGTCGGCGGTGCGAAAGAACGCTCCCACGTTGTACATACTGCGCACGTTATCGAGCAGGATGATTACGGGAAGTTTGCCGATTCCTTCGTAGGGGCAGGCCAGTGGCGTGGCGCGAAAGGGGAGCCGGTCCATTTTCTTATACGCGTCGAGTGCTGCTGCCACTATAGCGTGAGCGGCCCGCTATAATGGACCGTTGACGCTCTCGATCGTCATCCCCGCGTATAACGAAGAGCGTCGACTCCCTGCGACCCTCGACGTGATTTTCAGTTGGCTCGACGGCTCTCCCTATGGGGATGCTGAGGTGCTGGTGGTGGACGATGGATCGACCGACTCGACTGCGGCGATAGTCGAGAAGCGCGCCGCCTGCGAGCCACGGCTGCGGTTGGTGCAGAATCCCGGCAATCGCGGAAAGGGCTTCGCTATCCGGCACGGAATGCTCGATGCGAAGGGGGATTGGATTCTATTTTCCGACGCGGATCTGTCCGCGCCGATCGATGAGCTTGCTAAGCTGCTGGCCGCCGCGCATGAAAAGAGGGCGGCGATTGCGATTGGCTCGCGCGCGCTCGACCGGACTTTGATCGGTGTGCATCAGAGCCGGTGGCGGGAGATGTCGGGCATTGTCTTTAACCGCATCACGCGGCGGATTACAGGACTGACGTTTTCCGATACGCAGTGCGGGTTCAAGCTGTTCCGCCGGGATGCCGCGCGGCGCGTGTTTCCGCTGCAGCGGCTGGATGGCTTTAGTTTCGACGTGGAGGACTTGTTTGTGGCGCACACGTTGGGGATTCCGATCATCGAAGTTCCGGTGCGTTGGAATAATGTGGAGGGGACCAAGGTGGGGCTGATGCAAGGGGTGGCTTCGTTTCTGGATTTGCTACGCATCCGCTGGAATTGGTTGCAGGGCCACTACACGGATTAGACTGGAGGGATGGCAACCAAAGCTAGCCTCCGCGCCATCCCATTGCTCGATCTGGCACGCCAATACCAGCCACTGCGGGAAGCGATCCAAGCGGCGGTCACGGGCGTGATGGAGTCGCAACGGTTCATCCTGGGCGCCGGGGTAGAGCACTTCGAACAGCGCTTCGCTGAATATTGCGGGACGCGGTTCGCAGTGGGCTGCGCTTCCGGCACGGATGCCTTGGAATTAGCTTTAATGGCGTTGGAGATCGGTGCGGGCGATGAAGTGCTTACGGTGCCCTTCACGTTCTTTGCGACTGCCGGGGCCATCATGAGTTCGGGAGCGCGGCCGGTATTTGTCGACGTTGACCCGGGGTCTTTCAATCTGGATATCCGGCAACTGGATAAAGCGCTGGCGGAGCATCCGCGGGTTAAAGCGATCCTGCCGGTGCACCTTTATGGCGGGTGCGCGGACATGGGTCCGATCAAGGCGCGGGCGGCGGTTCGCGGGATTCCCGTGATTGAGGATGCTGCGCAAGCTGTGGGCGCGGAATGGCAGGGGCAGCGCGCGGGCGGCCTGGGGACGCTTGGCTGTTTCAGTTTTTTCCCAACGAAAAATTTGGGCGGGTTTGGCGACGGCGGCATGCTTACGACCAACGATGAAGACCTGACCCGGAAATTGAAGGCGCTACGGATTCATGGATCGTTTGAGAAGTACGTGCACCAGTGGCCGGGGATGAATTCGCGGCTGGATGCGCTCCAGGCGGCGGTGCTGGACGTGAAGCTGGATCATCTGAATGACTGGAATCGCGCGCGTCAACGCAATGCCGCGCTGTACCGCGAGGCGCTGTCCAGTGTGGCGATCACGCCCGCGGCGGAGCCGTATCAGACCAACCATGTGTTTAATCAATTCGTGATTCGCTGCCAGCGGCGGGACGAGTTGCGCGCTTTCCTGGCTGAGTCCGGTGTGGGGACCGAGATTTACTATCCTCTTCCGCTGCATCTGCAACCGGCGCTGGCGGACTTCGGGTATACAGCCGGCGATTTCCCGGTCAGCGAGCAACTCGCCCAAGAGGTTCTAGCGCTACCCATATTCGCGGAGCTGACTGAGGATGAGATCACTACTGTGGCGGGGTTGATCCGCGAATTTTATCAGCGAGGATAATTGCGCTTATGCGGTAGGGTTCTCTCGCGTTGTTTCTGGCTGCTACCGGCGAATACCAGGGCGTGCAGATGGCCGATGAGTGAGCGGCCCGCGGTGTGTTTTGTTTCTGTTCGATCAGTTGGGTGTGAAGTAGATGCGGGTGATGTGGGGTCCGGGGCCGGAAAGGGTCACGCGCAGCTCCGAGGCGGCTTCTTTCTGTCCATACATTTTTGAACGCCAGGTTGCGGCGAGGCGCGCTTCGGCGCCGGCGGGGATCACAAACTCCGCCGAGGAGCCGAGGCGGTATTTTCCGGGCTCGATCCGTTCGGCGTTGACACCGAACTGCCAGAACTGTTCGAAGGGCGGCGGACCCTCAATGAAGTCAGTGACGATCAAGCAGTCCGGCCGCAGTTCAAAGCGGCGGCGGTGGGTGAAGGCGCGGGCCACACATTCTGCTTCGAGAACGTGCTCGGTCTGCTCCCTGATGCGCACTGTGGGTTTATCGGTCCAGCGGAAGGGTCCGGCTGAGGTCGCCTGTTCAAAGCCGCCAGCGCGGATGGTGTTGTGCGCGGCGCTGGAGCGGAAGCGCTCGCGGGCAGTGGGGTCGCCCAAGTAGCTGTAGGTTCCGGAATCGATTAGTAATTCTTCTGCAGCAATGCGTAGCACCAGGCTAAGAGTGTCGGAGTGGCTGTGTCCGCCGGAGCCGCGTCCAAACGGGCCGGCGTCGGCGACCAGGTGCAGAGGGCCGCGGGTGACAATCCACAACCCGGTGTCGGGGAAGAAGGCGGCCGCGGGAGGTGCGCCGCAGCGTGGATTCTCAAGCGCGGATTCGCCGATCCACCACGCGGCTTGCGGATGAAGATCGGCCGCCGTACCGGCCCACTGGGGGCGATGGAAGAGCACGGAACACGTCGCGAGCGTGGCGCGGCCATATTGTGAGCCGGCTCCAAAGGGGTGAAAGAAGCGTCCACCGTCGTCATCGCCCAGGAAGGGGATTTCGCGCTGCGGACCTAAAAGGGCGTGCAAAAATTCGGCCATGCGGGCCACCTTATCGGGAATGGTCTCGCCGGAAATCAGATAGTGGGCCAGAAACATGTCCAGTGCGTAGACGTGATAGTAGGTGGATTGCTCAAAGTAGCTACCGTCGCCGTGCACTTGCGATCGCAACTGCTGACGGGTGACGGAAGTTCCCAAATCACGCCAACGCGCGGCGCGTGGGAATTCGGGAAACAGGCGGCCCAGCGCGCCCAGCACGACCGCCTCGCCCAGCAGATGCGTGTTGGGCGAGAAATAGAAAGACAGGTTGTGTTCGAGATAATGGCCGTGGCGGAATAGCGCGCGCAGCAATTCGCGGCGGGTGGGGCCGGACAGATCGTTTCCCGCCAAATGCCAAACCCAGATCCAGGACCAAGCGCGGAAGGCGACTTCGAGCGCGCTACACCAATTTATGCCGCTCCACGGGGGATTGGCGGCGTACCAACTGGAGAGGAGAGCTTCGATGCGGTCCAGAAATTCGCGGCGTCCGGTGAAACGCCAGGCTTGCGCCATGGCTACCAGATACTGCTGCCGATTTAGTTCCCAGATCACCTTATGATCGCCGGCGATGGCGCGATCCAGATACGGCACACGGCGAAAGTAGGGAGTCCCGGTGGTCTTGCCGGAAACGATATCGTGCCGCCACGCGGGCGAGATTCCCCAGTCCTGAGGTTCTCCGAACAAGACGTAGCGGCCGTTTAATGCGTGCTTTGCGACGCGCTCCACTTCGTAGGCGAAGGCGGTGCCGCGCAGACGATCGATCACCGCGGCGGGATCAGGCAGACCGGCGAGCGGAGACGGCGGTTCCGCAAAAGCACGCGGCAACTCTGGAGGCGAAAGCCAGGAACGAAGGTTGCTGGCTTCCTGGCGAAGGCGGAATTGAATCTCGGCAGCGCTACGCACGAAGTTCAATTATCCGCTACCGGATGCAGGTTTATGGCAACGATTGAACGTTGACGCTGGACATGGTTCCGCCTACGTATTGCAGCACCACGACGTTGACTGCGTTGCCGCCGGGCGTGGTTACGCTGAACGTGACCCATCCGCTAAAGTCCTGCCCTTGCGGGAAGGCAGCGCTGCCGAATCCCCCTTGCGGTTGGTTGGGATCCCAGGCGAACACGACGCCGATGGCGCCCAAGGGGGGGACCTGGAAATCCCTATAGGTCACGGCATTGCCGTTCTGGTCGAGAAGTGTGCCGCGCACCGTAAGCGGAGTGGTCCCGGGGTTCGCAATGGCGGCCGAGGCGGCCAGGTTGCTGGCAGGATCGGCACCCTGGTTGGCGCTCATCGCTACCGGGGCGGTCCAGGTGGTGGCGGCCGGCGCTCCCTGCTCGGTAATTTGCGAGGAATAAGAATCGTTGGAGTGGGTCAAGAACGCCAACTGGGGATAGGCCAGTCTTCGCAAGACGGCCGGATCGGTGGAGAAATACTGCACCATCAGCGAACCGAACGCGAAGGTGTTGGGGTCGGGTTGGCTGGCGCAATTTTGACCGTGAATATCACAGCCGGCCGGCGGATTCAGGAAATTGACATCCACGGACTGGCCTGCATTCAAGGTATAATTTGCGCTCTCGCCGACTTGCATTTGACCGCTGCGGGTGTCGGTATAATAAGCCTGCAAATGATTTTGCGTTCCGCCGATGGTGGACGCGGCCGGCAGCAACGTGAAGCGCAACTGCACGGCGCCGGCGGTGGCGCTGGGGGGATTGGCGGCCTTCAGGCGGCTCTCCCAACCGGCTCCGAAAACCACCCAGGGAAGAGTGTATTGTACGGTACACGAACCGTCGGCGGCCATGGGGAACTCCGCGCAGCGAGTTTGCGATGTGAGGGCGGAGCCCGCCGAGTTGGTGCCTTGCGCGTTTACTTCGACGCTGGACATGGCGCTGCCCACGTACTGAAGCACCATCGCGGACACCGCTCCGCCGGCAGGAGAGATCACCTGGAAGGAAACCTGGCCGTTGAAGTCCTGACCTCCGGGGAACATTACGTTACCGAAGCCGCCGAAGGGCACGCTGGGGTCCTGCGAAAACACCATGGCGACGGCGCCCAACGGGGGGACTTGGAAATCGCGGAAGGTTACGGTCTGGCCGCTTCCGGCGTAGAGAGTTCCGCGCACCGTGATGGGCGCTGCTCCTGGATTCGCCAGGGCTGCGGAAGCTTGCTGGCTGGTCTGCGGATTCGCGGTTTGGTTTGCGCTGACTGACACCGGAGCGGTCCACAGACTAGCGGCAGACATTTCATGTTCGGTGGTCTGCCAGCCGTAGGCCCCGGTTGAGGAATTCGCCAGCAAGGTGAGTTGCGCTTTCGCGATGCCTCTCAGGTCGGCCGGATTATCGGCGACATACTGCACCAGAATCGAGCCGTAGTTGGCGGTATTCGGGTCTTGCGTGGCGCCGCAATTCTGGCCATGACTGTCACAGCCTGCCGGCCCGGCCAGGAAATCGAGCAAGATGGATTGCCCAGGGCTTAACGAGTAAGTTCCGGTTTCGGCGAGTTGCGACTTCTTGCTCATATTGACGGTGAAGAAGGCAGGCATATGGTTCTGGACGCCGCCTGTAGTGGGTATTGCAGGCAGCATCGTAAAGCTGAACTGGATGGTTCCACCGCTTTCCTTAGTGAGGTTGGCGGCACTGAGGCGGCTCTCCCAACCGCCGCCGAAGGTGATCCACGGAAGTACATCCTGCACCATGCAGAGGCCTCCGGGCGAGTTCTGGAATTCCTCGCAGTTCACGCTGGCCGCCAAGCTGATGACGGCGGTCTGGCTCTGGCCGCTCAAGGAGGCGGTAACGGTAACGTTCTGGCTGCTGCTGACGGATCCGGAACTGGCTAAGAAAGTCGCTCCGCTCTGGCCCACAGGGACAGTGACACTGGAGGGCACCGAGAGCAATCCGTTATTGGTAGCCAAGGAGACGGTGGCTGCGCCGCTAGCGGCGGAGCTCAGCGTCACGGTGCAAGTGGTGGACAGATTGCTCGCTAACGCGGAGGGCGTACAGGCGAGCGAACTGAGCTGCGCCGCAGCGGCGGCGGCAGCCGTCACCGTGAAAGTTTTCGAAACGCCGCTGAGAGTAGCTGTTAGCAGAGCGGCCTGGTTGGAAGTCACCACGGCGACGGTGGCGCTGAAGGTCGCGCTGCTTTGTCCCGCGCCGATATTTACGCTGGACGGAACGCTAACACTCGTGTTGTTACTGGCTAGTGTAACGCTAACCGCGCTGGTTGGGGCGGCGCCTAGGGTCACGGTGCAGAGTGAGGCGCCTGGCCCAGTTACATTGGCCGGCGCGCAGGTCAGGCTGGTCGGCTGAGAGGGGCCTACTAAGCTGAAGTCAGCCTGCTGGCTCACGCCGTTCATGGTCGCCGTGACGGTTGCGTTCTGGCTGCTGCCGATGGTTCCGGAAGTCGCGGCAAAAGTTGCGCTGGTTTGCCCGGACGTAATGGCTACGCTGGTAGGCACGGAGAGCAATCCGTTGCCGCTCACTAGCGAGACGATTACGGTGCTCGTGGCGGCGCTATTCAACGCCGCGGTACAGGTGCTCGAGGCATTGCTCGCCAAGATCGACGGCGAACACGACAGCGAGCTGAGCTGGGCAGGCGCGTTGCCAGTGGCGGTAAGCGCGAACGTTTGGGAAACTCCATTCAAGGTCGCAGTCAAAGTCGCGGTTTGATTGGAAAACACTGCCGCGACCGAAACGCTGAAGGTGACGCTGCTGAGTCCGGCGCCGATATTGACTGCGCTGGGAACGGTCACGCTGGTGTTATTGCTTTGCAGCGCCACGGTGACCGTGTTCGAAGCGGCCGCGGTGAGCGTGACGGAACAGAGTGCGGTTCCAGGGGAACTGACGGTTCCGGTTGCGCAGGTCACGCCGCTCAACTGCGTCGCCGCGGTCAGGCTGATGGCCGCCTGCTGGCTCTGGCCGCTGAGGGTCGCCGTGACAATGGCGTTCTGGTTGCTGCTCACGGTTCCCGAAGCGGCAGTGAAAGTAGCGCTACTTTGTCCCGATGCCACCACCACGCTGGGCGGTACGGCAAGTGGCGCGCTGTTGCTGGCGAGAGCGACGGTGGTGGCGCCGACGGTGGTTTTGTTCAATGTCAGTGTGCAGGTGCTTGAGGCGTTGCTGCCTAGCGTGGAAGGGCTGCAAGCCAGCGACGTGAGCTGCGGCGGAGCACTGGCGGTGACGGTAAATGTCTGCGAAACACCGTTCAGAGTGGCGGATAGCAGAGCTACCTGATCGGAAATCACGGAGGCGGCGGTAGCGGTAAATGTGGCGTTATTCGTTCCGGTGGTGACGGTGACGCTGGCGGGAACGGTGATGCTGGTATTGTTGCTCGCTAGCGTTACGGTGAGAGGACTCGAAGTGGCCGCGGTGAGCGTAACGGTACAGAGCGAGGTGCCGGGAGCATTCACGATTGCCGGCGAGCAAACCAGGCTGCTGGGTTGAAGGGCGGCGGCGAGGCTGATGACGGCCTGCTTGTTTACGCCGCTGAGAGTGGCCGTGATAGTGGCGTTCTGAGTGCTGCTTATGCTTCCGGCCGTCGCCGTGAAGGTGGCGCTGCTTTGGCCTGACG
>JALYJH010000058.1 GCA_030775415.1 Acidobacteriota bacterium
TCCAGCACAATCGCCAGGGGCTTGCCGATGTTCGCCGCTGTAAAACGTTCAAAGCGCTTGGCAGCATCCTGCGTCAGCACGAAACGAGTTTCCCAGCGCCCGTTCTGATCCTGCTGCGGGCTGGCATCGCGCAAATCGCGCCCGGTCACCACCGGCGTCCGCGACATAATGTATACTTCCGCCGGAGCGCCGCCCTTCGCCGGAGTTCCTAGAATCTGGCTATTCAACGGCAAAACGCCGCCCTTTTGCGACAAGGCATCTTCACGCGACGAGTACGGACCGCCGATGACTTCGTACAACTCCAAAATCGCCGCCGTCTTCAGAATCTGCTTGATGCGAGCCGGATCGTCAACGCCCGGCAGCTGCACCAGTAACTCAGACTCCGTGGTGCTCCCGCCCCGCTGTTGCACGCTCGATTCCGCCAGGCCCAGCGCGTTGATTTTCTTCTCGATGGTATTCATGCTCTGGGTGAGCGTGTCCTGACGCAGCTTGATGGCCTCGCTGGTCTTGATGTTCAGGCGGTAATCGGTCTGGTTCACCGGGGTCAAATTCCAGATGCCGCTAAAGTTATCGTTCACCAGCTGGCGGAAATCTCCAGCGCTGGTCGACGGTACGCCTTTTACGTCAATCTGAATGGTGTCGGCCGACTGAATGGTAGGCGGCTCATTGCGGCTCATCTCGACATAGGTGATGCGCTTGGCGGCCATCTGATCTTTCAAGCGCTGAATCACGGTGTCGGCTTCCGCCTTGAACGCGTCCTGAATCTGTACTTGCAGCACTAGCTGGCTGCCGCCCTTCAGATCCAGCCCCAGGTGTATGTTCTTCTGCCAGTTCGCCACCAGCTGCGCCTTGGAGGTGGGCAGCCCGATGATTCCGTAAATACACACCAGGACGACGACGACGATTACCAGGACTTTGATTTTAAGATTGCTTGTCATTGATGGCCTACTTCTTTTCCTCGACGCCCGACTCCTGCCTGACCAGGCTGGCAACGGAGGCTCGCGAAACCTGCAACTTGATATTATCAGGCTTCACCCGGAGGATCAGCATATCGCCTGCAATACTGACGATGGTGCCGATGATCCCGCCGGTTGTGAGAATTTCGGCGCCGGCTTGCAGCTCGGCCAGCATCTGCGCCTGCGCCTTCTTCTGCTTCTGCATGGGCATAAACACCAGGAAGTAGAAAATCGCCACGATGGCGATCAACGGCAAAAAGCTGGCCACCGGATTCGAGGCGGCCTGCAACATCAGGATTAAGGCGGTAATCTGCATTTGGAATTTAAGACGATCTTGGAGCTAGCCGGGCGACGCCACGTGGTTCTGCCGCACGGCCCTAAGGTACTCAGGGACCTTCCCGAATAGTATAGCCTGCCTGATCTCCCGCATGATGTCAAGGTAGCGTTGCAAATTGTGCAGAGTGGCGAGCGTGGAAAAAGAAATTTCCCCGGCCAGGAACAGGTGGCGCAGATACGCCCGCGAAAAGTTCCGGCAAGTGTAACAAGGGCAAGCCTCATCGATAGGCCGCGGATCATCCTTGTATTGCGCTTGTTTGATCACAATGCGGCCGAAGGTGGTGAACAAGTACCCGTTACGAGCATTACGCGAAGGTAGTACGCAATCCATCATATCCACGCCGCGAGCGACATATTCGGGCAGATCGCCGGGCATCCCGACCCCCATCACATAGCGCGGCCGGTTCGCGGGCAGAAGGGGCGTGGTGGCCTCCGTCATGTCGAGGCTCAAGGCCAGCGGCTCCCCCACGGATAACCCGCCGATCGCATACCCGTCGGCGTCCAGTTCCAGAAGCTGCTCCGCGCAATCCCGCCGCAGGTCCGGATACATGGATCCCTGGACGATAGGAAAACAAGCCCGCAACCCGTCATCGCCGTGATTTCGATAGTGCGCATAAGCCGCCTGTGCCCACCGCACCGTCCTCTGCATCGACGCGCGCGCCGCCTCGTGGGTTGCGGGAAACTCGAGACACTCGTCAAGCACCATCATGATGTCGCTGCCGAGCGCCAGTTGGACGTCGATGGTGGACTCCGGCGTGAACATGTGGCGGTCACCATTCAGATGCGACTGGAACATCACCCCCTCTTCGGTGATCTTACGCAGCCCGCTCAAACTGAAAACCTGAAACCCGCCGGAATCCGTAAGGAGCGCCCGCGGCCAGTTCATAAACTTATGCAGCCCGCCGAGCCGCCGGATCGTCTCGTGCCCCGGCCGCAGATACAGATGGTAGGTATTCCCCAAAATGATCTTCGCGTCCAGATCATTGCTAAGATCCCGCGGCAAAAGGCCTTTGACCGTAGCCTGCGTCCCGACCGGCATGAACACCGGAGTCTCGATGTCGCCATGCGCCGTATGCAATATCCCCGCCCGCGCGCCGGTGTGCGGGCAAGTTGCCTGAATTTCAAAACTGAACACTTTGAACTATTGTAAGATCGACTGCGTGTGGGTACTGCTTTTTTTGCTAACATTCTTCGCCGGGGCTCAGTCCCAGCCGGTGTTCCCTGACGAAACGCAAAACCCCAAGCAAGCGGGCGGAGCCGAATTGTTGGAAGCGGTGTGCCCCGGTCATGTGGTTGCCGGCAAGGAACTCGAGTGCCAAGCTAGCTGTCCCAAGGAAAGCGGATTTCCCGGCCAAGACTGGACTCTACAACGGGTTTTACGCGGGCACTTTCGTTCTCCCGCGAGCGAGGACGCTGTGCTCGCGATATCGGGGTGCGAATCGCACGCTGACAATTTTGGAGGCACCGTTCTTCTCACACGGGATTCCGGGCGATGGAGGATGTTGTGGTACAAGGCGGGAGTCCCGTCAGCAGAATGCCATCGTGTGAAACTTCAAAGTGGGCGTGATATTCTGATCTGCCTCGGCGGGTACGGAATGCTTCGAGCGTTGTCCGTATTCGCTCGGCAAGGGGAACGAACTGTGACGCCAGCACAAGTTCGCGCCTGCCAAGAAGAACAAGTCCCTGGAATCCCTCACCGGGGCCTCAACTTTAATGCGCCCACCAAGCTTTATCGCGTTGATTTTAAGTTTGACGGCAAGCAAATGGTACGTGTAGGCGAGAGTTCGGATGCATCGAAGTAGCGGCCATATTCAAGGAAGATGCTCGCGCCGTTTGGCCGGATCGCGTGCAGTATGAAGATATAGGTCACCGTGACTGTTGCCCCATCGAATTTGTAGAAAATGCAATAAGGAAACCGCCGCAATAGCGCTCGCCGGTAATGCCGATGTACGGGCGCCTGAAGCTCTGGAAGCCGTGGGATAATATCCAGGGCGGCTTCGACAGAGCGTAGGAATTCTTCCCCGAGACCAAACCGCTGCCTCTCATACCAAAGGTATGCTTCCTCGATGTCTTAATCTGCTTCGGGGCTGAGAAAAAGTCTAGCGGCCATTCAGGCCGCGCACGCGGCGCTTCACGCTTTCCCAGTCCGTGACGGAATCCGGATTGAGCTTCAGGTTGGCCTCCCTGCGCTCGAGCTCTTTGATCTGCCAGTCGTGAATCGGCACGTCTTCCGGATTCGCTGCCAGGTCATCCCACAAGTCCTCGACTAATTGCAGCTTTTCGGCGGGGCTCAGGTCGAAGACGGAGCGAACGGGTGACTTCATAGGTCGACTCCATTCTCGCAGAGCTCTTACGTCATTTCAAGACAAACCCTTACCACGGGCTGCTAGCATAGAAGAATCCTCTCGCCATGGCCCTGCGTTTCTACAACACCCTCACCCAAAAGGTGGAGCCCTTCGCCCCCCTCCACGGCAACGTCGTGCGCATGTACACTTGCGGGCCCACGGTCTACAACTACGTCCACATCGGCAACCTGCGGACCTTCACTTTTCAGGACATCCTGCGCCGCTGGCTGGCGGCGCGCGGCTTCGAGCTCGATCACGTGATGAACATCACCGACATCGAAGACAAAATCATCCGCCACGCCGCCGCCGCGCGACAGACCATCTACGAATACACGGCTCAGTACACAGCGGCCTTCCTCGAGGACACGGCGACCCTGCGCCTAGAGCGGCCGGAACACATCGTCAAAGCAACAGATCATATTCACGACATGGTCACCGCCATCCAGAAACTCGCAGAGGGCGGCTACACCTATCTCAGTGACGGCTCCGTCTACTACCGCATCGCCAAGTTCCCCGAGTACGGCAAGCTCTCGCACAATGACTTCAGCGGCATCCGCTCCGGCGCGCGTGTCGACATGGATGAATACGATAAAGCCGACGCCCGCGATTTCGTTCTTTGGAAAGCCAAGAAGGACGAAGAACCCGCCTGGCAGACGCCCATCGGCGAAGGCCGCCCCGGCTGGCACATCGAATGTTCCGTGATGGCCATGAAGTATCTGGGCGAGACCCTCGACATCCACACAGGTGGAGTCGACCTCACCTTCCCGCATCACGAAAACGAAATCGCGCAATCGGAGGCAATCACCGGCAAGCCTTTCGCGCGCTTCTGGCTGCATGCCGAACACCTGAGCATCGACGCGCAGAAGATGTCGAAGTCGCTCGGCAACTTCCATACCTTGCGCGATCTTCTCAAGGAAGGCTACACGCCGGAAACCATTCGCTACCTGCTGGCGTCCGTGCCCTATCGCAAGAAACTGAACTTCACCTTCGACGGATTGAAAGCCGCCGCGACCTCCATCGACCGCCTACGGAATTACAAACTGCGTCTGCAATCGGCTAAGTTTCCCGAAGGCACTGAGTCACATTTGGAGACCCGGACTCGGGACGCTCATCGGGCTTTCGACGAAGCTCTCGACGACGATCTCAACACCGCCGAAGCCCTGGCCGCGGTGTTCGAATATATCCGCGACACCAACAGCGCCATGGACGCCGGTCACTTCTTGGCCGGTAATGCCATAGGAGCGCTCGAATTCCTGCGTCACTTCGACGCCGTCTTCGACGTGCTAAACCCATCGGCGAAAGAGAGCGGGCTCTCGGACCATGACATCGACGCGCTGATTGCAGAGCGTGTTGCCGCGAAGAAGGCCCGCGACTTTTCGCGCGCCGATCAGATCCGCGCCAGCCTGGCTGAAAAAGGCGTGATCCTCGAAGACACGAAAGAAGGAGTCCGCTGGAAGCGCGCATGAAGTTCGAAAGCAAAACCGTTCACGTTGGAGACCGTAAAAAGGCCGGTAACTTCATCCCCGTCACGACGCCGATCTACACCGCGTCGAGCTACGCCTACGATTCGATGGAGCAGCTCGACCGCATCTTCGCCCGCGAAGAGCCAGGGCCGTCCTACGCGCGCTACGACAATCCCACCGTAAGCGCGCTGCAGGATCTGGTGAATGAACTCGAGGGCGGACACGCCACGCTGGCCTGTTCCTCGGGCATGATGGCGCTGCATCTTTCCGTGCTGGCGGCTCTGGTCGACCGGCCCAAGCGCGTCGTCGCCGGACACGTTCTCTACGGCGCCACCACGCACATGCTGATGACGGTCTTCGGCGCCCTGGGCGTAGAAACAACCTTCGCCGATGCCAGCGATCTTCCCGCGTTCGCGGCCGCCATCAAAGAAACCAAACCCGGGGCCGTGCTGATCGAGTCCATCACCAATCCCCTGCTTCGCGTGTGCGCACTGGACAAAATCGCCGCCGCCGCGCGCGAGGCCAATGCCCCATTGATTGTCGACAACACTTTCGCCACGCCCATGCTGATGCGCCCCCTGGAACGAGGAGCCAGCATCGTCATCCACAGCGCGACCAAATATTTAGCCGGACACGGCGACGTGCTCGGGGGCGTAATCGTTTCCGATGCCGACAATTATGAAGTGCTCACGAGCCTGCTGCGCACCATCGGCCCCAACCTCGGCCCCTTTGAAGCGTACTTGACGATGCGCGGCATCAAAACGCTGGCTCTGCGCATGGAAAAACAATGCGCCAACGCCTGCAAGCTGGCCTCGTGGCTCGCCACGCATCCACGCGTCGCGAAAGTGCACTTTCCGGGCGACCCCGCGCACCCCGATGCCGCCAACATCAAGCGTCTGCTGCCGCCGGACCTCTACGGCGCCATGGTGGCGTTCGAGTTGAAAGACGCCGCGAGAGCCGAAGTGTTCGCGCTCATGGAGAAATTGAAAATGATTGTGTGCGCGACATCGCTCGGCGACGTCCATACGATGATGCTTTATCCCGCCATGGCCTCGCACCGCGATCTCTCGCCCAAACATCGCGAGCGGCTCGGCATCGGCGAAAACTTGCTCCGCATTTCTACCGGCATCGAAGCCATCGACGACATCATCGCCGACCTCGACCAGGCTCTCAGTACTTAGCGTACGTGGGACACAACCTCGTTGGAATACAACCCACTTGGAACACACCATTGAGATCGCCGAGTTCCTGCTTTTAGTCGCCGCCGTAGTCGCGGTGCTCGCCAGCCGCCTGCACGTCCCCTACAGCGTCGGCCTGGTCCTCGCCGGGATCGCTCTCGCATTTATCCCGTTTTCAGCCGCCGTCCCACTCACCAAAGACCTGATCTTCACCACGCTACTGCCTCCGCTGGTCTTCGAAGCGGCGTTTCAACTTCCCTGGAAACCTTTACGACGCGACTTGCCGGTGATCCTGCTGCTGGCTACTCTCGGCGTTATCTTGGCCGCCGCCCTCACCGCCGCCGGCATGCATTACGTCGCCGGATGGACGTGGATGGCCGCGCTGGTCTTCGGAGTCCTGATCGCCGCCACAGACCCGGTTTCCGTGACCGCAACATTTAAAGAATCCGCTGTCCGCGGACGCCTGCGCCTCCTGGTCGAAGCCGAAAGCCTCTTCAACGACGGTACCGCCGCCGTTGCCTTTGGAATCGTGGTCGCTATCGCATTGGGCCAGAACTTTTCCGCTTTCGACCTTGCCCGCACGCTCGTCGTGACAGCCGGAGGCGGCATCCTCTGCGGCGCGCTCGTCGCCGGAGCCGTTTTGTTGCTCGCCGGCCCCGCGACAGACCACTTAGTCGAACTCGCCTTGACTACCGTCGCCGCCTACGGATCATTTCTGCTGGCGGAACACTTCCGCCTCTCCGGAATTCTCGCCACCGTCACCACCGGAATCATGCTCGGCAACCTGGGTCATCTTGGAGCGATTACCGATAAAGGCCGCGAAGCCGTCGAAGCCTTTTGGGAATTCGCGGCCTTCGTGGCTAACTCGCTGGTGTTTCTGTTGCTCGGGCTCCACGTCGCTCAACAACACTTCGTCTCCGTCTGGCGTCCCGCCGCGGCTGCGATTGTCATCTTCCTATTGGGACGCGCCCTGACAGTCTACCCGTGCTGCCTGCTGTTCGCGCGCTCCGGCCTGCGCGTCGATTCCAAACACCAGCACTTATTATTCTGGGGCGGATTGCGCGGCGCCCTCGCCCTGGCGCTGGCCCTGGGACTGCCCCCGCAACTCCCCGGGCGCGAAGAGATCATCACAGTCAGCTTCGCGGTAGTGGCGGCTTCCATATTTATTCAAGGGTTGACCATGCCGCCCCTACTGCGCAAACTGGGCGCGCTTACTTTGCCTCTGGATAAACCGGCAGCGTAACGTGATCGCCGAAGGCCGCCTTCAATCCCTCAATGGCGCAAGCCTCATCGCCCGCACCGCCGCCGACGCCGATCGCGCCGATCATCTGCCCGTCGACAACAATCGGAATGCCACCGGGATTCGTAAACAGGTTGAAATAGGTAGTGGAGCGTGGAATTCCGCCCGGATTATTTTTGAGCTGGGCAGCATTAATGGAAGTAGGCTGCCGCGTTCTGAGTGAGGTCTGCGCTTTCAACATCGCGGTGCGAATGTTGTTGTAGATTTGGCCGTCCATGCGCTCCATATGCACGAACTCGCCGGCGGTATCCAGGATGTAAAGCGATACCGCGCCGCCCTTCGCCGCCGCCCAGTCGCGGCACACGCGCGCGACCTTCTTCGCCGCCGCGAGCGAAATCTGATTGCCGTCGAACACATTCCCCGCGGCCTTGCCGCCGATCACGAACTCCGCGGGCAGCGTCGTTTTGGGAACCGCGGCGGCAGCAAAGCGCGGCACCGGCGCGCTGCTTGGATTCGGATTCTGCCGCGGCGGCAGATCTTCGAGCAGCGGAGGCACCGAAGCTCCGATCACTTCCGTCAGCGCCTTGTGCGCGCAAATTTCATCGCTCCACACCGGCGGCTTGGGCGCGGAACCGCCTACGCCGACGGCGCCGATCATTTGTTTGTTCACCACGATCGGCAATCCGCCCGCATTCGCAAACTCGCCGAGCTGGATATACTGTAGCTCGCGCGTCGGATCCTGAATAGCGCTATTCATCAGGTTCTTGCTGGGCGAGCGCAGCAGCAAGGCTGTGCGCGCCTTCATGTCGGCCGTAATGATGTTGAGATAGCCCTGGCCATCCATGCGATCCATATACACATGGTTGCCGTCGTTGTCGAGAACCATGACGCTGATCTGCACGCCTTGAGCCGCGGCCGCCTTCTCGCAGACCTCGGCGATGCGCTCCGCCGTCGCTAGATTGATGGTGGTGAAATCTTGAATTTTTTCAGCGGCCTTGCCGCTCACCACGAATTGCTCCGGCACATTTTGCGCCACCACGAGGCCGGCCAGCGCCATAAATCCACAACCCCATATAAGATGTTTCATTTCTGCCCTCCTAACGGCTCAAACTATACTACATCTGTTCGAAATTCTTCTCCTGTGCTATATTGGTGTTTCATGTTCGCCGCCCGAAGCCATCATCACGGACCCCATCATCACTACGGGCATCCCATGCCGCGCCGGGCTCATTCTTAATCACACACCGATTCAGATTCGTTTTTCGAGAGCCCGCCCGGTTGATCCTGGCGGGCTTTCTTTTTGAGGAAAATATGCAGCTTGATTTCAAAAAACTCGATGGGCTTCTTCCGGCCGTGATCCAGGATCATCAGACCGGCCGCGTGCTGATGGTTGGCTTCATGAATGAGGAAGCCTTCCGCATGACGGTTGAGACCGGCTTCGCGATCTTTTTTAGCCGCTCGCGCAACAAGCTGTGGCTGAAGGGCGAGAGCTCCGGTCACCGCCTGCTGGTCAAGGAGCTTTCGACGGACTGCGATCTCGATACCGTACTGGTCAAGGTGGAGGCGCAAGGCCCCGGCGTGTGCCACGAAGGGTATCAGAGCTGCTTCTTCCGCCGCCTGGAAAATCGCGAATGGAAAATCAGCGAGGAGAAGACTTACGATCCAGACGCGGTCTATAAATCATGAAGCTTAAACTTGGAATTCCTAAAGGCAGTCTCGAAAACGCCACGGTGGACCTGTTCCGCCGCGCCGGATTTCAGATCACTACCAGCAGCCGCTCCTATTTTCCGGCGATTGACGACCCCGAAATCGAGTGCATGCTGATTCGCGCGCAGGAGATGGCGCGTTACGTCGAAGACGGAG
Source organism: Acidobacteriota bacterium (assembly GCA_030775415.1). Lineage (GTDB taxonomy): Bacteria > Acidobacteriota > Terriglobia > Bryobacterales > Bryobacteraceae > Palsa-187. Next base: position 9,382 of record JALYJH010000058.1, read on the forward strand.
TACTCGACGCCGGCCTCACCGGGCGGGATTGGGTGGAGGAAAACGAAGCGAAAGTTGAGAACGTGGCCGATCTCATCTACGCCAAGCAGAGCTTTGGCAAAGTGCGCTGGGTATTGGCAGTGCCGGAAGCTTCGCCCTACAAATCAGTGAAGGATCTGCAAGGCAAGATCATCGCCACGGAGTTAGTGGCCGCGACCAAGCGTTATCTGGAACGCAACGGCGTCACCGCGAAAGTCGAATTTAGTTGGGGCGCGACTGAGGTGAAGCCGCCCGAACTCGCCGACGCCATCGTCGAGGTCACCGAGACCGGCTCCTCTCTGCGCGCGAACAAACTGCGCATCATTGAGACCGTGCTGGAA
>JALYJH010000059.1 GCA_030775415.1 Acidobacteriota bacterium
GTCTGTGGCGCCTTGGCTGCGCAAGCGGGACGTGGCGTTAATCGGAGCCGACGTTTCGGTAGAAGCGCAGTTGACGCCGCCTTATGTCGAAGGCCAGCCGATCCCGCTCCACACGTTCTGTATCGTGGCGCTGGGGATGCCGATTATCGATAACGTGGATGCCGAAGAGCTGGCGCAAACGGCTGCCCGGCTGAAGCGCTGGGACTTCATGCTGGTTGTGGCGCCGCTGCGGGTCCCTGGCGGCACCGGAAGCCCGGAAAATCCGATCGCGATTTTCTGACCGCTGCTCCGTTTCGCCGGGTCGGAACAATCCCAGCGCTGATGAGGCGCGTATAGGGCAAACGATTCAAACGAATGCTTGCACAGAGATAACGGGTGGACGCCCTGCGTTCGCCTAGCGTTCGCAAGCAGCCGCTCGGGCTTATTCCTGTAATTCGGTTATGGGGACAATAAAAACTTTCTTCTGTCGGATCGCACAACTCTCTGCCATACTAGCGGCATGTTAATTGCGGCTCCAGGCCGTACGGCACGTGCGCATATTGCAATCCACGTGTTTTTACGCCTGACCGCAATGGATGTTTGCTGTGGTCCCCCATCGAACCTTTAAGCAGTTTTCTTAAAACTGTGACGCCCTCCTCGGGGGGGGCGCTGAATCCTTGTGTGCATTCAGAAAGGGAGAAGTGTAGCCATGAGCGAAACGTCCGTCCTTTGGGAGGAGACGGTGGAGCCGGGGGCCGCTTGGTCGCATGTACTCAAGCGCGGCACCTCGCTGCTGATCACCGATATGGAGGGTGGCGCCAATGTCGGCGCGATCTTTTACAACTTTGAGTGTCCTGCCGAGCGCTTTAATCTGCCGGACACACTAAAAGCGCAGCACGTGGCGCGCCTGACAAAAGGGTGCGTGCTGTATTCGGACATGGGTAGGATTCTGTGTTCCATCACCGAAGACACAGTCGGCTGGCACGACCCGTTGGGCGGATGTTCCAACGGGCAGTCCGTCGCGTGCAGGTACGGGACCGCGCCGTATCAGCAGTACCGCAACCATTTTCACCGCAACGGACGGGACAGCTTTCTGGTGGAAATGGAGAAGTGGGGGCTGGGTCCGCGCGATTTGACGGCCAATGTAAATTTCTTCAGCCGGGTGACGGTAGACGACGAAGGCGGCATGACGTTTCATCCGCGCAACTCGATGTCGCGCTCGCATGTGGAACTGCGTGCCGAGATGAACGTGCTGGTGATTTTAAACACGTGCCAGCATCCGCTCGATACCAATCCGAAGTACGACCCCAAGCCGGTGCGGTTGTCGGTGCGCAAAGCGCGGCCGGTGGCGGCAAGCGATCCTTGCCGGCGCTTCCGTCCGGAAAATCTGCGCGGGTTTGCTCTCACCGAAAGGTACTTTGTATGAGCGCCTTTCTGGTAGAGAGCGAACGCGAAGCGGCGAACGCTACGTATCGCCACGTGGTGCCGGCGGGCGAATCGTGGATGCATGAAATTCCGCGGGGAGCGTATTTCCGGATTGTCGATCTGGAAGGCAATCAGGCGGTGGATACGCTGTTTTACAACGCGCACGATTATAGCGACCGCTACTCCGCGCAGGACACCATTCGAAACCAGCGCAACATTTATCTCACGACCGGGACCCGGCTGATGTCGAGCGCGGGTAATGTGATGATGACGATTGTCGCCGACACTTGCGGGCGGCACGATACCTTGGGCGGAGCGTGCGCCACGGAAAGCAATATGGTGCGCTATGCCCTCGAAAAGCGTTATATGCACGCCTGCCGGCAGAGCTTCCTGAAGGCCATCGTCGAATGGGAGCACGGCATGGACAAGCGCGACATCACCAGCAACATTAATTTCTTCATGAACGTGCCGGTGACGCCGGAGGGCGGTCTGAACTTCGAGGACGGAGTTTCGGCGCCCGGAAAGTACGTCGAGCTGAGGGCCGAGATGGATGTTCTCGCGCTGATCAGCAATTGTCCGCAACTCAACAATCCTTGCAACGCCTATAACCCTACGCCGATTGAAGTATTGATCTGGGATGGACAGGAAAATTGATGTTCCGCAAGGTCCTGATTGCAAATCGCGGGGCGATTGCGTGCCGCATTATCAGGACCTTGCGAAATATGGGCGTTGGGTCAGTGGCGGTGTATTCGGAAGCCGACCGGCACTCCTTGCACGTGCAGCAGGCCGATGAAGCGCTGCTGATTGGACCCCCGCCGGCAACGCAAAGCTATCTTTCCGTGGGCGCTATTCTCGAAGCGGCACGGAAATCGGGCGCGGAGGCGATTCATCCGGGCTACGGATTTTTGAGCGAAAACCCGGATTTCGCGCAGGTATGCGTGGATAGCGGGGTGGTGTTCATCGGGCCCACGCCGGACCAAATGCGGGTGTTTGGCCTGAAGCACACGGCAAGAGCGATGGCGCGGGAGTGCGGCGTGCCGCTGCTGCCGGGGACGGGGTTGCTCGCCGGCCCCGAGGACGCGGTGGAGTCCGCGGAGCAGATTGGCTACCCGGTGATGCTCAAGAGCACGGCGGGCGGCGGCGGTATTGGCATGCGTTTATGCCGGACGCCGGAACAGCTGGCGGAATATTATGAGGCTGTGGAATCGCTGAGCCGTTCGAGTTTCTGCAGCAGCGAACTCTTTTTGGAGAAATTCGTAGTCTCCGCGCGGCATATTGAAGTGCAGATTTTCGGCGATGGAGCGGGGACGGTCATCGCGCTCGGCGAACGCGATTGCTCGCCGCAGAGGCGCAATCAGAAGGTGATCGAAGAGACGCCGGCGCCGGGACTCCGGCAAAGCCTGCGGGAGAAGATGTTTTCAGCGGCGGTGGGGCTGGGGAAGGCAGTGAGCTATCAATCCGCCGGAACCGTCGAATTTATTTACGACAATAAGACGGAGGATTTTTACTTCCTCGAAGTCAATACCAGGCTGCAGGTGGAGCACGGCGTAACCGAGCAGGTTACGGGAGTCGATCTAGTGGAGTGGATGGTGCGGCAGGCGGCGGGGAAACTGCCGAAGCTGGAGCAGGCGAACATTCGTCCGGCTGGGTGTTCGATTCAGGTGCGGGTATATGCGGAGAATCCCGCCAAACACTTTCAGCCTAGTTCGGGGAGGCTCTCGCACGTAGAGTGGCCGAGTCAGGCGCGCGTCGAAACATGGGTGGAGGCGGGCACGGAAATCACGCCGTTCTACGATCCGATGCTGGCGAAGATCGTGGTGGATGGCGCGGATCGCGCAGCGGCGCTGGCACATTTACGTTGTGCGTTAAAGCGCTGCAGCATTGCTGGAATTGAAACCAATCTTTCGTATCTGCGGCAGGTGACGGCCGATCCCGGATTTGAAGCGGGCGGAATCACTACATCGTTTCTGGAGGCTTTCGAGTATCAGCGCAGCGCAATCGACGTCATCGAACCGGGGACGCAGACCACGATTCAGGATTACCCGGGGCGGTCAGGCTATTGGCATGTAGGCGTACCGCCGTCGGGGCCGATGGATGCGCTGGCGTTCCGGATCGCTAACCGGCTGGTGGGGAATTTGGATTCGGAGGCGGGGCTGGAGATCGCGGTTACAGGTCCCACTTTGCGTTTCGCGAGCGATACCGTCATTGCGCTGACGGGCGCGGATTTCCTTGCTCGGCTGGATGGGACGCGGGTTCCGTTGTGGCGATCCATTCAGGTTTCGGCGGGGTCCACGTTGGAGATGACGACATCGCAGGGGGCGGGGAGCAGGGCATATCTGGCGATCTCGGGCGGCTTGGATGTGCCTGAGTATTTGGAGAGCCGCAGCACGTTTATCCTGGGCGGCTTTGGAGGACACGCGGGCCGCGTGTTGCGCGCCGGGGATGTGATTGGGATTGCGGAAGACGGACCGGCATTCTGTTGCACGCGGAAGGCGCCCGCGGAACTGGTTCCACGATACGCGAAGGAATGGGAGATCGGTGTGCTCTACGGGCCGCATGGCGCTCCTGATTTCTTCACGCCCGAAGATATCGAGATGTTTTTTTCCACGGCTTGGAAGGTGCATCATCACTCCGACCGCACGGGGATTCGGCTCATCGGTCCAAAGCCGGCATGGGCGCGGCCGGATGGCGGCGAAGCCGGGCTGCATCCGTCGAACATCCACGACAATGCTTACGCTATTGGCACGGTGGATTTCACGGGTGACATGCCGGTGATTTTAGGACCGGACGGGCCTAGCTTGGGCGGATTTGTCTGTCCTGCAACTATTGTGCAGGCGGAGTTGTGGAAGATGGGGCAGCTCAAACCCGGGGATCTGATCCGCTTCCGGGCGATTTCGCGAAGGCAAGCGGCGGCTATGGAAGAGCAGATGGAGCTGTCGATTGCCGATCTGGCGGGGAACTTGCCGGCGCTGCCTGTCGTAAATGTGCGGGAAGAAGCGGTTCTGTCGCGGCGGGAAGCCACGGGAGACTCGCCGGCGATCGTGTGCCGGGCGGATGGCGACCGGCATCTGTTGATTGAATATGGGCCGAACGTGCTCGACTTAAATTTACGATCGCGCGTGCATGCTTTGGAAGAGCGGCTGCGCGCGGCGATTCTGCCGGGGATTTTGGATATTACTCCGGGAGTGCGATCGCTGCAGGTTCACTACGACGGGCGGGTGCTGAGCCGCGATCATTTGCTGGAGGCGCTAGACGCTTGCGAGGAACAGATTCCGGATCTCGACAACCTGGTACTACCGTCGCGCATTGTGCATTTGCCGTTATCGTGGGACGATCCGGCGACGCGGATGGCGATAGCGAAGTATATGCAGTCGGTGCGGCCGGATGCGCCGTGGTGTCCGAGCAACATCGAATTTATCCGGCGCATCAACGGGCTGGATTCCGTCGACGATGTTCACCGCATCGTTTTCGACGCAAGCTATCTGACGCTGGGATTAGGCGATGTTTATTTGGGAGCGCCTGTCGCGACCCCCATCGATCCGCGGCACCGGCTGGTGACGACCAAGTACAACCCGGCGCGCACCTGGACGCCGGAAAACGCCGTCGGCATTGGCGGCGCTTATCTGTGCGTATACGGGATGGAGGGGCCGGGGGGATACCAATTTGTCGGGCGGACGCTTCAAATGTGGAACACGTTCCATACGACCGCGGAGTTTCAGCCGGGCACGCCATGGCTGCTGCGGTCTTTCGATCAGATCCGTTTTTTCCCGGTGACGGCGGATGAGCTGGTGGAAATCCGCGACGCCTTTCCGCACGGCAAATATTCGCTGAAGATGGAGCCACAGCAATTCAGGCTGAAAGAGTATCATGAATTTCTCGCGTCCATCAGCGGCAGTGCGGCGGACTTTAAGCGGCGGCAGCAGGAAGCGTTTTTAGCGGAGCGCGAACGTTGGGCGCTGGCTGGGGCGGATCAGTTTGAATCGCCAGAGATAGATGAGTTTACAGTGGAAAGCGAAGCGGCCATGCCGGAGGGGTGCCGGGCGGTGCGTTCTCCTACTACAGCGAGTGTTTGGAAAGTTGCGGTGGAACTCGGCCAGTACGTAATGGCTGGCGAGAAACTCATCGTGCTCGAAGCGATGAAGATGGAAATCGCGGTGGCGGCTCCCATCGCGGGTGTCATTGAAGTTCTTAACTGCGTCAAGGGCGCAATGGTGTTGGCGGGGCAGAATTTGGTCACTCTGCGGCAGGAGGTGCGATCGTGAAACTCGCGATTAGCGCTCTGCGCAAGCTGTATCGCGAGAGGCAGGCCAAGCCGTCGGACGTGTTGGCCGAGATCTATGAGCGCATTGGGCGTGAGACGCAGCCAATTTGGATTTCGCTGATTCCGTGCGAGCGGGCCCTGTCGCGCGCGCGCGAGTTAGAGAGCAATCCGGCGGCCGCGGAGCTGCCTCTCTACGGAATCCCGTTCGCGATTAAAGATAACATCGATTTGGCTGGAGTGCCGACGACGGCGGGGTGTCCGGCTTTTGCTTATACGCCTCAGCGCAGTGCGACCGTTGTCGAAAAGTTGCTCGCGGCGGGCGCTATCGTGATCTGCAAAACCAATCTCGATCAATTCGCTACGGGACTAGTGGGCACGCGCACGCCTTACGGCGCCTGTTCGAGCGTGTATGACGAGCGCTATATCTCTGGCGGATCGAGCTCGGGCTCGGCGGTGGCGGTGGCGAAAGAGCTGGTGAGCTTTTCGCTGGGTACGGACACGGCGGGGTCGGGGCGCATACCGGCGGCATTCAATAATCTGGTGGGGCTGAAGCCATCGCGAGGGTTGCTGAGCACGGCGGGCGTAGTGCCGGCGTGCCGCTCGCTCGATTGCGTTTCGGTTTTTGCCACGAACTGTAGCGATGCGCAAACGGTGTGGCGCGTGGCAAAGGGCTGCGATCCGCGCGATCCTTATTCGCGGGTGGCGGGTACGGGAGACGGCGCGGCGCCATGGGCCGGCGGGAGTTTCCGCTTCGGCGTGCCGCCCCCTTACCAGCTAGAGTTTTTCGGCGATCAGGAATACGCGTCGATGTACCGGGCTGCGCTGACGCGACTGGAGCAGATGGGCGCCACGCGCGTCGAAATCGATTTTTCGATTTTCCGGGCGGTGGCAGAATTGTTGTATTCGGGCCCCTGGGTGGCGGAAAGGTTGGCGGCTATTCAGCCATTCTTCGAATCCAATGCCGGGGACATGAACCCGGTGGTGCGAAATATTGTCGGCGGAGCGCGAAAGTATTCGGCCGTCGATACCTTTGAAGCGGAATACCGGCTGCGGGCTTACCGGCGGGATCTGGAACGCGAGTGGTCGCGCATGGATGTGCTGGTGGTGCCGACCGCGCCCACCATTTATACGCATGAAGAAATTGCCAGCGACCCGGTGCGGCGCAACACCAATCTGGGCTATTACACGAACTTCGTCAACCTGCTGGATCAGGCAGCAGTGGCGGCGCCGGGGGGATTCCGTAGCGACGGGCTCCCCTTCGGCATTACTTTTATCGGCCCGGCGTTTAGCGATGAAGCGCTGCTGGGGGTGGCGGATCGCTTCCATCGCGACCACGCGGAAGCGGCCGGGGCCCCCATTGATGCGGGCCGGTGTCCACCCGGTTGCGTCGCTGTCGCGGTGGTCGGCGCGCATTTGTCCGGGCAGCCGTTGAATCGCCAGCTCACGGATCGACGCGCGCGCTTGTTGAAGACGACGAAAACTTTATCGTGCTACCGCTTCTACGCGCTGCCGGGAACGCAACCGCCGAAGCCTGCGTTGGTGCGCGAAGAAGGATATGAGGGGCCAGGCATTGAAGTTGAAGTATGGGCCGTGCCGGAGAACGAATTCGGAAGTTTCGTGGCGGGAGTGCCTCCGCCGTTGGGAATCGGCAGCGCCACCCTCGAAGATGGCGAAGTCGTGAAGTGTTTTATTTGCGAACCGTATGGGCTGCGGGACGCCCTGGAAATCACGCAATTCGGCGGCTGGCGCGCGTTTCTGGCCAGTCAAGCGTTGCGGGCGCGTGTATAATCGGAACTAGATTTGGCGGTGGCTCTGTTGCCACCCGAATCACCCCTCGAAGCATCGAACCCGGCTCTGTCGCCGCGCTCCTAATAAATTTTTGGCGGTGACAATGCTGCGCATTTTTTCTATTTTTCTGGCGATGGCCAGTTTTCTCGCGGCCGACACTCCGGGCGCCAAGCCCAGCTTTACGGTGGGCTGGTCTGTGTATGCAGGCTGGACGCCATATCACTACCTGATGCAATCCGGCATCATGCGAAAGTGGGCTGACAAATACGGCATCACTATTAAGGTCCAGCGCTTCGATTACGCGCCGTCACTCGACGCGTTCGTCGCGAAGAATATCGATGCCTGCACCATGACCAACATGGAGGCGCTGGACATGCCGGCGGCGTCTGGCGTGCCCACCACCGCCATCATCATTGGCGACTATTCGAACGGCAATGACGCGCTGCTGGTGCGCAATGGCCTGCAGTTGAAAGACCTGCCGGGAAAGAAACTTTTGCTGGTGCAGAAGACTGTGTCCGAGTATTTACTCGACAGGGCGATGACTTTGAACGGCATGCGGGATCACATCAAGCAGGTGCGGCTGATCAATACGTCGGATTCCGATATCGCCACTGCCTTCTTGAGCGATGTCAGCGCGTCGGCGACGGTGACCTGGAAGCCGCTGGTTTCGCAAATCGTCAAGCAAAAGGGCATCACGTCACTCTTCAATTCTTCGCAGATCCCAGGTGAAATTTTGGATCTGACTGTCGTGCGGACGGAGATTCTGAACCGGCCAGATGGCTCGGGGCAACGCTTCGCCAAGGCGCTGGCGGGGGCGTGGTACGAAATGATGGCGCGGATGTCGGCGCCGGGGCCGGAGGCGGACAAGGTGTTGACGTCGATTGCGGCGGGGTCGCAGGACACCCTGGCGTCTTATAAGGAACAGTTGAGCACCACCAAAATGTTTTACTCCCCGCAATCGGCGATGGAGTTTGGCGCGTCCGCGAATCTCAAGGAAAAGATGGCGCTGGTGCGGCAGTTCTGTTTCGATCATGGGCTGCTGGGATCGAATACAAAAAACGTGGATGAGGTGGCGATCGCGTATCCCGACGGGACCGTGCAGGGCAAAGCGGATCGCGTGCGGTTCCGTTTTGAATTGTCGTACATGAAGATGGCGGCGGAGGGAAAGCTGTAACGCATGTCTGCCGGAGTATTCGCCATTCACGCCAAGCCCGGACGCCACGCGACGCTCCTTTTGTCGTGGTTCCTGTTTGTGGCGGGAGTGTGCCTGTACTTTTACATTTCGGGAGCGCGGCATCACGAAAATCCGGAAGACCGCGTGACTCCGACCATCGCGCAGATGGTGTCTGGAATGCGCGATGCAGTGCTGCGTCCGGCCGAAGACGACGAGCCTCTGCCGGAGGGCGCTTCCTGGAGCGAAACCCTTCGCCATAGCATGTTGTGGAAAGATACGCGGGCCACGGGGCTGCGGTTTATCTACAGCATGGCGCTGCTCTTCCCGGCCGTCTTGATCGGTTTGCACATGGGGTTGTTCCCCTACTTTGGAGCGTTTTTGTTAAGGTTTGTGCTGTTTTTCGATAAGATCATCGCACTGTCGCTGCTGCCGATTTTGTTCATCGCCTTCGGGATCGATGAGCTTTCGAAGATCATGCTGATTGTGATTGGCGTGACGCCCACCATTCTGCTGGACACCTTTAACCTCACGCGCGGCGTGCCGGGGGAGCAGGTGGTGAAGGCTTTCACGCTCGGCGCCAGCGACTTCGATGTGGCCTACCGGGTGGTGTTGAAGCAGATCTGGCCGCGAGTGCTGAATAGTATTCGCCTGAATCTAAAGGCGGTCATGCTGTTCCTGTTCGCGGGGGAAATGATCGCGTCGACGGACGGCTTGGCGTATCGCATCGCACTACTGCGCCGGCACATGGGGATGGATGTAATCATTCCTTACGTTTTATGGGTGGCGCTGTTGCTATTCCTGGTGGACTTCAGTATGCGCTGGATCAATCGCAAACTGCATCCCTGGTTTCATGAGGCGTAACCTGCATGGCCCTCATTGACATCATGAACGTCCGGGTGGCTTACGGAAAGCCGCCCAAGACGGTGCTGGACGGAATCAGTCTGCAATTTCAAGAGGGCGAATTCGTATGTTTGCTGGGACAGACGGGCTGCGGAAAATCTACGCTCCTGCGCTTGTTGTTGGGTTCGGAGCAGCCTTCGCAGGGGCACATTCTCAT
>JALYJH010000060.1 GCA_030775415.1 Acidobacteriota bacterium
GACGGAGCCTGTTCTCCAGAAAATGACCAGTTCGCGCTTCGTCACGGAACGCGCCTCCAACCGCCTGGCAGTCCCCGACCGCCGTCGTTAATCCACGCCACCAGGCGGCCTTCTTCGACGCGAAGCTGGCGCCCAAGGCGCACCACCGGAAGAACCCCGCAACGAGCCAATTCGTAAACCCTCGGAAGAGAGACGTCGAGCCTTTCGGCGACGTCCTTCATGTTGAGAAGTCGTAGTCGCGCTTGGCTGTTTCCCGGCGGAACGCTGAGGCTGGGAGAGGTACTCATAGGGGATTTATACTCCGGACTGGCGGATTCACCAAGCGAGTTTAGAATACACCGCAACTCACTCCCCCCACGGGCAGGGCTCATCATCTCGAACAGCTTCCGCGATACTCAGCGGAACTCCGCCGGATTCTAGTTGATCAAGAGGTCTCCAGCCCCCAAAATGGCATTGTATACCTCGAAAAGCTGGCCAGATCATCGCGCGCGGTGAGAGCACATGGGTGGTGAGGATCTTCCTCGGGAGGGATTCCGAGACAGGAAAGCGCAACTACAGGAACCATACTGTGTGCGGCACAAAGAGGGACGCGCAGCGATATCTGACTGCAGTTCTCCGCGACAGGGACCTCGGTACGTTCGCCGAGCCCTCTTCGGAGCCGTTGGGCCAATATCTCGATCAATGGTTGCAGACGGCCGCAAAGCCGAAGCTCAAAGCAAAGACCTTTCGTGACTACGAGAATATCCTGACTCGCTATGTCCGGCCCGCCCTCGCCCAGCGGCCGTTGGCGAAGGTGACGCCTTTGGATCTCCAGGCGCTGTACAAAGAAATCCTCGAACGTGGTCTTCTGCCCGAACCGTCCGATACACGCATGCGGTTGTGCGATCTGCCATGCAGCAGGCTGTGAAGTGGCGGTTGCTGGCGAGCAACCCCGCCGACGCGGTTGAGCTCCCCAAGCAGTCCCGAAAAGAGATTCAGATGTTGTCAACTGAGCAAACACGAGCTCTCCTCAAAGCTGCCCAAAAGGATCGCCTCGGAGCCCTGTTCGCTCTGGCGGTAACCGCCGGCCCTCGCCCCAGCGAGTATTGGGCGCTTAAGTGGACTGATCTCGACATGCGGACCGGAACTGTCCGCGTGGTGCGTTCGATCGATTGGCTGCCTGGCGGTGGCTGGGAATTCACCGATACAAAGCGCCCCCGCAGGCCGCCGAACGATCAAGCTTCAAAACCATGTCATAGCTGCGCTGCAAATTCACAGGGAAGGCCAGGACGCACAAAGACGCGACGGAGGAAATCGCTGGACGGAAAATGGGCTCCTATTTACAACCCGTACAGGCAGTCCGCTGGACGAGCGAAACGTGGCCCAGCAGGAACTCGTTCGCGTCCTCAAGGCTTCGAATTTGCCCACGACCTTCCGGCTCTACGATCTTCGACACACTGCCGCAACCCTCGCGCTCGCGGCTGGAGTTCAGCCAAAGGCAGTCTCAGAGATGCTTGGTCATGCCAGTGCTGCGTTTACGTTGGATGGTTACTCCCACGTGCTCCCCATATGCAGGAGTCCGCCGCCGCCCAGGTTGAAGCGCTCCTCATGCCGCCCAACCGGAAGAAGTAGTTGGACACGCACACTCCTGGCACATTGGAAGATGCGGGAGAGTCGCCACATTTCCTCATAACCGACTGAGTTTGAGTGGTGAGCGCGGTAGGAATCGAACCTACAACCTACTGATTAAGAGTCAGTTGCTCTGCCAGTTGAGCTACGCGCCCTTTGGGGGAAAACCATCGGCTTCGATACCTGGGCCGGAGAGCCATCAGCCGAATCCCCAGTATATCAAACCAGCATCGTAGCGATGTCCACCGTCGAGCGATGCCCTTCCACTACTGCAATTCCGCTCTCCGTCACATGATACAGCAAACTGTCCTGCACCTGATCGAAACCGATCGAAGTGTCTTCCGGCACATGTACGTTCTTGTCCAAAATCGCCCGCCGCACCCGCGCCCGCCGGCCGATCACGCAATTGTCGAATACGATCGAATCCTCTACTAGGGCGCCCGAGAGCACCCGCACCCCGCGCCCGATCACCGAATTACGCACCGTCCCTCCCGATAGAATCGACCCGCCCGCGACAATCGAATCGGTAGCCTGCCCGGCATGGCCGCCTTCATCGAAAATGAATTTCGCTGGAGCATCGAAGTATCCTGCCGTCCGCAGCGGCCATTGCCGGTTGTATAAATTCAACGCCGGCGTCGGCGAGCGCAAGTCCATATTCGCCGCGTAATAACTGTCGATGGTCCCGACATCGCGCCAATAAGGATCCTGGTTCAACGGATCGCCCGGGATATGATTCGTCTGAAAATCGTATGCGAACATCTCAGCCCGCCCGATCAACCCCGGCAGAATGTCGCGCCCAAAATCATGCGAGCTGGATTCATTGGCCGCATCCGCGTACAACTCGCGCAGCAGCAAGTCGGTTGAAAAAATGTAATTCCCCATCGAAGCGTAAACCCGCGTCGGATCGCCCGGCAGCGTGGGAGCGTCCGCCCGCTTTTCATGGAAGCCCGTGATGCGCCCGTCGTTCGTCGCTTCAATCACCCCGAACTCCTCCGCCAATTCCTTCACCACTGGAATCGCCGCGATGGTCGCGGACGAGCGCTTCTGCACGTGATACTCCAGCATCGCGCGAATGTTCATGCGGTAAATATGATCCGCGCCGAAGATCAGAATGTAGTGCGGATCGGCCTGCTCAATCAAGTTGATGTTCTGATACAGCGCATCCGCCGTGCCCCGATACCACTGCTCGCCGGTCGAGCGCATCTGCGCCGGAACCGGAATAATGAAGTGCTGGCGCAGCAACCCGCTCACTTCCCATCCATCCCGCAAGTGCTGTAGCAGGGACTGGCTTTTGAACTGAATCAAAACGTAGGCCGAATAGATGCCCGAATTGATCAGGTTGCTGAGCACGAAGTCGACGATGCGATAACGTCCGCCGAAGGGCACCGCCGGCTTGGCTCGTTCCTTCGTCAAAGGGTACAGCCGGGTGCCTTTGCCTCCGGCGAGAACAAATGCAAGAACACGGGCTTCCATGGGTACTTTATTGTATCTGTCCGGAAGCCAATGCTTCGACAAACCCGCGCTCTATCGGCCAAGTGCCCGTGACCGTCGCTGCCCGCTGCTCGAAACGCCCTGCCACCAACACTCCACTTAAATCGCGAGGATTCGCCGTCATATGCGCGCGCCCAATCATATCCTTCAGCAAGCCGGTGACGCCCGTTAGTTGCTTCGCTAGGTCCGCCGCGGCTCCCGCCGTCGAGCACACAACTTCCACGCGCAATTGCAAACGATCGCCCTGCGGCCCCGCCGCGAAAGTCACTTTTTCGGCCCGCCCCAGCGGACTGAAAAATGCCCGCGTGCCATCCGGAAACGCGTCGAGCTTATTGAAAACCGCCGCCGGCACCGAAATCCACACGGGATCGGCCGCCGCGGGAACCTCCCCCTTGCGCTCGTTAGGACCGATATTTGTCACCCCGCGCGCATCGGGCGACACCGCCAGCGCCAGCACATTCGGAGCAACCTGGTAGTACGAGATATTCCGCTCCGCGCTGCTTCCCGGCATGCTGCAAACCCCGTCGCGGCAGTGTCCGCCCTGGCTCTCCGCGTACGCCGCTAATTTCGCCCACCGGAAACGCCCGCGCAGCGCGGTGTAAACTTTTCCGTCCACGAAGGCCGCGCCCAGGGCATCCAGGTCCGTGCGGTAATCGAATCCCGTCTGCTCCACGAACTTGCGATAGTCCGCTTCCTCTGCCGCCTTTGACCCCGCCACCAGATCCAGCAACCCGCTCTTACGCAGCGACCCGGTATCGATATAAACCAGCGTGGCCCGCTCCCCCGGCAGCATCGCCAGCAAACGCGCAGCGTCATAAGAAGTATTCCGCAGCCAGCGAAATACTCCCCAGGCAACCACGCTCAACAGCAGCACGAGCAGCGCGGCCCGCCAAAGTTTTGAGCGAAAGCTCACAAGAACCTAGACGGCCACGGCTTCCCGCAACCGCGCCTGTTTCCACAGAGCGATGTACGGTTGCAGATCCTCCATCATCTTCGCCCATTGCGCCGGATTCAAAGATTGCGCACCGTCGCTGATCGCCTTCTCCGGCTGCGGATGCACCTCGACGATAATACCGTCGGCGCCAATCGCCACCGCCGCTCGCGCCAGCGGTGGAACCAGACTGCGCTTGCCCGTGGCATGGCTCGGATCCAGAACAACCGGCAAATGCGTCATCTCGTTCAGCACCGCCACAGCCACAATATCGCAGGTATTCCGCGTGACCGTTTCGAACGTGCGGATGCCGCGCTCACACAGGATCACGTCCGGATTGCCGTGCGCCACGATGTACTCCGCCGACATCAACAGCTCTTTGATCGTCGAGCTCAATCCCCGCTTCAGTAGAATCGGCCGCCCGCACTTGCCCAGCGTTTTCAAGAGCGAGAAATTCTGCATGTTGCGCGCGCCAATCTGCAGAATGTCGGCGTATTCCGCCACCATCTCCACATCGCGGTCGCTCATCACTTCGGTAATGATGCCCAGCCCCGTCTCGCGCCGCGCTTTATCCAGCAGCTTCAGGCCCTCCAGTTCCAGGCCTTGGAAATCGTAAGGAGAAGTCCGCGGCTTGAACGCGCCGCCGCGCAGAATTTTGGCGCCGTGCTTGGCCACCAGTTGCGCCGTCTCGATGATCTGCTTCTCGCTCTCGACCGAGCACGGCCCCGCCATGGTGACAAACTCGTCCCCGCCTATCGCCACATCGCGTACCTTGATGATGGTTTTCTCCGCCTTGAATTCCTTGCTGACAAACTTGTAAGGCGCCGAAATGCGCATCGCGCGCTCCACCCCCGGCATGGCTTCGAGAGACTCCAGGCACGCCGTTACATCGCCCACTCCCACCGCGCCGATCACCACCCGCTCCTCACCCGCAATCGAATGCACTTTGTAGCCGAATTCCTCAATCCTTGCCCGGACATTGCCAATCTCCTCTTTGCTCGCGTGCAGCCTCATCGAAATGATCATGGGGGTCTCCTGAAAATCAAAAACCCACTCTTTCGAGTGGGTTGCTTACTAAAACCTTGTTGCTCCAGCCCACTCGTCGCGATTCAGACGGTAAAGTACCACCAATAGCTAAATCGAAACGAGTTGGATCCGGCAGCCAACATGAATCTAGACTATACCACAGATCTGCTGGAGGCAGGGAGTGTTCGTAAGCTAAAATGTGAATTGGCGCCCTAATAATGACGACCATGAGGTTGTGGCCAAAAATCCGTCTGCCCGGATGCGAGCGCTGACAGAGCATTTCTGAGTACTCCCTTCTGATGGCTTTTATCTTCTTAGCTTTCATCTGCTTGTTCGTCTCGACCGCCAGCGATATTACTTCCATCTGGGAAGCAGCGAATAGCGTGATCAGCGTCGGCGCTCCCACCGTGCAATTCGGGAAGCATTAGCCACCGTCCGGCGCTGTGCTAAGATAAAAATTCCCAAAGAAAGTTTAAGAGCTTCGCCATGAAACCTGGTATCCACCCTGCCTACGAAGAAGTGAATGTGACTTGCGCCTGCGGACATAAGTTTCGCACCCGCTCGGCCCATAAAGGCGACATCCGCGTTGAAATTTGCTCCAGTTGCCACCCGTTTTTCACCGGCAAACAGAAGCTCATCGACACCGAAGGCCGCGTCGACCGTTTCCAGAAGAAGTATCAGAAAGTCCGCGACGCCGCCGAAGCCAAAAAGAAACAGCCCGTCGCCTAAGGCGGGCGTCCGCCGCTATTGCGGAGGCGGCAGCGGTCGGCCTTTCTCGCGCTTGCGTTGCCGCTCGTCCTGGATCTTTTCCCACTCCATCTGCTGGCTGGGCGATAACAATCCGCTGATCTTCTGCTTTTGATCGTCGCGAATCTTCTGCAGTTCGGGTTCGATGGTGCCGCGCGCCGCCCGCACCCGCATGCGTGTCTCCTCCAGGATGTCGCCCAACTTGGCCGCCTGCTCGTCGCTCAACCGTAGCCGCGACTTCAGATCCGCCATGAAGCGCTTGCGGAATTCTTCGGGATTGCGCTCCCCCACATTCGCGCTCACTCCCGAAACCGTATACAAGCGGAACGCGAACGCGCCCACTACGATCCCACAGGCAAACACCAGCGCCATGTAGAGAGCCACCGTCCAGCGGGTGGTTTTCATTGGGTTTCCCCTACCGGCAACACCGCTGCATCGTTAACGGAATCCGCTGCCGTCAGCACATCCACATAACTGGCCTGATACGCCGGAGGATTTTCAAAGCGCGGAATTAGAATGCCGCCGATCACGATCGCCACCGTCAACGTGGCCACCAGCCACACCTCGGCCCACAACCGGAACCAGGAAGAGGAGACCGTGGCGCGCCGCGCTTCGATCTTTGCCCACAATTGCGGCATGAAGTCCGCTGACGCTTCCGCGCCGGGGCAAGCTTCGCGGTATTGGGAAAATAAAGCGTCCAGATTTTCGTTCACTTCACCCCCATCCGTGCGTTCCATGCGTTCCATTGTATACTCCTCGCCGCACCCGCGCCGGCCTTACTCTTGCCCGTCCATCGCCTTCAAAACTCGCTGCCGCGCCCGGAACAATCGCACTTTCAAGGCGTTCTCGTTGACGTTGTAAATCTTCTCCAGTTCCTTCAACGACAGCCCTTCCACTTCCTTCATCATCAACAGAATCCGGTCTTCCTCGGAAACCTTGCCAAGCAGCGATTGCACCAGTTCACGAACCTTAGTCCGCCGGTCGTCCTCCGCCTTCTGCTTGCCGCCGGCCGATGCATCCGCCATCATCACCTGCTGTTCGCTCAGGTCCGACATGCGATGCTCATGCCGCCGCTTCTGCCGCCGCAAATAATCGTAAGACGCATTCACCGTCAGCCGGTACAACCACGGCTCGAACACCTCCGCCGCCCGCAATTGATCCAGCGAAAAGTACAAGCGGAGAAACACCTCCTGGCCCACATCCTCCACGTCTTCCGGCTTGCCAATCAGCCGCGCAATGGTCCCCAGAATGCGCTTCCGGTACGCCTGTACCACCAGATTGAATGCGCCGTCATCGCCCTTTTTAGCCTTTTCAATGATCTCGAATTCAATCAGCATCCACTGCCGCCCGCTGTTTCCGTCCCCGGCCCGGCGATAGCGAAAACCCGATTTATCCACATGAAAAGGCGCACGTATACCCCATTTAGGTTACAACAGTGGTTGGACGTCCCTTCCGGAAATTGGTTTTATCCAGCACGCGCTTCGCTACCCGCATTTGCGGGTATCCTCATCGAAGCGTGGTAAAATCGCAAATTGATGGATTTTCTTGAGGGGCTGAACCCCCGCCAACGGGAGGCGGTTGAACACTCCGAAGGCCCCCTGCTGGTGCTGGCCGGAGCCGGCAGCGGAAAAACCCGCGTCATCACTCACCGCATCGCGCATCTGATGACCGCCTTCCGCGTCCCCGGCTGGGCGGTCCTGGCCGTAACTTTTACGAATAAAGCCGCCGGGGAAATGCGCGACCGCGTCCGCGGCTTGGTCTCCACCGGCCCCGAAGGCGCCCCCACGGTGGCGACGTTTCATTCCTTCTGCGTCCGTCTGCTGCGCCGGGAAGGCGCGCCGCTCGGCCAGCTCCGCCGCGGTTTCACCCCGCTCTTCACCATCTACGACGACGACGACCAGATCTCCATGATCAAGTCGATCTACAAGGCGCTCGGCCTCGACGACAAGTTCATGCAGCCGCGCGCCGCCCTCTCGCGCATCAGCAACGCGAAGAGCCACGCCCAATCCCCGGAAGAAATCGCCCGCGCCGCCACTGACCCCATCACCACCCGCTTCGCCACCGTCTACGAACGCTACGAAGCCCGCCTCCGCGAATCGAACGCGCTCGATTTCGACGATCTCTTACTCGAAGCCGTCAACCTCCTGCGCCACGACGAGGCCACCCGCCAGCGCCTCAACCAGCGCTACGAATTCGTAATGGTCGACGAGTATCAGGACACCAACCGCAGCCAATACGACCTCATGCGCCTGCTCAGCGAGCAGCGCCACAACATCTGCGTCGTCGGCGACGAGGACCAATCCATCTACGGCTGGCGCGGCGCCAACATCCGCAACATTCTGGACTTCGAGCGCGATTTCCCCGGCGCTACGATCATTCGCCTGGAACAGAACTACCGCTCCACTCAAACCATTCTCGAAGCCGCCAGCGCCGTTGTAGCCCACAACACCGAACGCATCGGCAAGACTTTGTGGACCGACTCCGGAGCCGGTGAAAAAATCACGCTCTACGAAGCCCCCGATTCCGAAAACGAAGCCCTGTGGATCGCCGACACCGTCGAGGCCCGCCTCGCTCGGAATCCCCAGGAGCGCGTCGCCGTTCTCTACCGCACCAATTCCCAATCCCGCCAGATCGAAGAAGCCCTGCGCCGCTACGGCCGCAAGTACATCGTCGTCGGCGGCTTCAGCTTTTACCAGCGCGCCGAGGTAAAAGACCTTCTCGCCTATCTTAAAGTTCTCGTCAGCGCCCACGATTCCATCGGCCTGCTCAGAATCATCAACACCCCCGCCCGCGGCATCGGGCGGACCACTCTGGAGCAAATCGAACAATACGCGCTCGAGCACGAACTCTCGCTCTGGACATCGCTCGAGCAAATGCTCGAAGCCCGCGCCTTCCCCGGCCGCGCCGAAGCCGCCCTGGCAGCGTTCCACCGCATGATGACCGAATTAGCCGGGCAGCTGGAAACTCGCCCCATCGGCGAAACTCTGGCCGATGTGCTGGAACGTACCGGCTATCGCAAAATGCTCGAAGACGAAGGTACGGAAGAAGCCCGCCAGCGCCTGGCCAACCTCGATGAACTTTTAAATGCCGCCGCCGACGCGGGCGAGCGCGGCGAATCTTTGCGTGACTTCCTCGATCACGCTGCCCTGGTATCCGACGCCGATTCCAACGATTCCCGCGCCCCCGTCTCGCTCCTCACCATGCACAACGCGAAAGGCCTCGAATTCCCCGTCGTCTTCATCGCCGGACTCGAAGAAGGCCTCTTCCCTCACAGCCGCTCACTCGACTCCGAAAGCGGCATGGAAGAAGAACGCCGCCTGTGCTACGTCGGCATGACCCGCGCCGAAACCAAGCTCTATCTAAGCTGGGCCCGCTACCGCCGTCGCTTCGGAGGCGCGCAGCCCGAAGTTTCGCTCGCCTCGCGCTTCCTCCAGGAAGTCCCGCGCAACTTAGTCGACGCCGTTCGTGGCGACGCCCCACAGGCCCGCAACGTCGACCTCTACTCCGAACGCTACCAGGTCCGCGAATCCGCCCAACGAAACCTCTATACTGGGAAGACTTACAATTCTGTCGATAACATCCGGCAGTTTTTTTCGGAACGCGGCATGCCGGCGCCTCAGGGGATTGCCCCGGCGGCGGCAGCGGCAAGCGCAGCCCAACCAGCAGCGCCCGTTCCTCAATTTAAAAAAGCGGTCGCCAAAAAACTGGGACCGGGCTCGACGGTGGAACACACCAAGTGGGGCCGTGGAACGGTTCTGCGCCTGGAAGGTACGGGCGAAGATACAAAAGTAACTGTGAGTTTTCCCGGATACGGGTTGAAGAAATTAAT
>JALYJH010000061.1 GCA_030775415.1 Acidobacteriota bacterium
CCCGTGGACGCCAACCACACTCTTGTCAAATCGCCCATCGTCGGAACCTATTACGACGCCCCCTCGCCTGGAGCCGCCCCGTTCGTAAACATTGGCGACACCGTCGAGCCGGGACAAGTGCTATGCATCATCGAGTCGATGAAATTGATGAACGAAATTGAAGCCGAGATGGCAGGAACCCTGGTCCACAAACTAGTTGAAAACGGACGCCCCGTGGAATACGGCGAAGCGCTCTTCGCTATACGTCCCCGCTAAACCTAGGTTCAGAAATGTTCAAGAAGATATTGATCGCCAACCGCGGCGAGATTGCCCTGCGTATCATATGCGCGTGCAAAGATCTGGGCATCCGCACGGTAGCCGTGTATTCTGAAGCTGACCGCCACAGCCTGCACACCCGCTTCGCCGACGAGGCCATTTGCATCGGTCCCGCCAAAAGTTCCCGCAGCTATCTCAATATCCCCGCGGTGATCAGTGCCGCCGAAATCACCAATGTCGAAGCCGTGCATCCGGGCTACGGTTTTCTTTCCGAAAACGCCGAATTCGCCGAGGTCTGCGAAACCTCTCACCTAACCTTTATCGGCCCGCGCCCCGAAGTGATTCGCCGCATGGGATTGAAACAGGAAGCCCGCACCGCCATGGAGCAGGCCGGCGTGCCGATTCTGCCTGGCTCGAAAGGAGTATTGAGCAGCGTGGAAGAAGCGCTGGCGCTGGCCGAAGGCATCGGCTACCCCGTGATGATGAAAGCCTCCGCGGGCGGCGGCGGCCGTGGAATGCG
This sequence comes from Acidobacteriota bacterium, assembly GCA_030775415.1. Taxonomy (GTDB): domain Bacteria; phylum Acidobacteriota; class Terriglobia; order Bryobacterales; family Bryobacteraceae; genus Palsa-187. The sequence continues at coordinate 776 of JALYJH010000061.1, forward strand.
CGTAGTGCGCAGCGCCGAAGAACTCCCGCACCTGATGGCGCAAGCCCAGAACGAAGCCGCGGCGGCATTTTCAAACGGCGACATGTACATGGAGAAACTGGTCGAGAACCCCCGTCACATAGAATTCCAAATTCTCGCCGACAACCATGGCAACGTCGAAGTCTTAGGCGAGCGCGAATGCTCCATCCAGCGCCGCCATCAAAAACTGATTGAAGAATCGCCCTCCGTCGCCGTGACGCCTCAACTCCGCGGACGTATTTCGGAATCCCTGCGCGTAGCCCTCAAAGCGATCGGCTACACCAACGCCGGCACCGTGGAATTCTTGATGGACGCCTCCGGCAACCTCTACTTCATCGAAGTGAACGCCCGCATTCAAGTGGAGCATCCCGTTACGGAGATGGTTACAGGAATAGATTTGGTGAAGAGCCAGATACGCATAGCGGCCGGCGAAAGTTTGCCCGGCATCTTGCCCTATCCGCCCGGCAAAGGGATCCAACCCCGCGGCCACGCTCTGGAATGCCGCATCAACGCCGAGCATCCAGATACCTTGACGCCGTCCCCCGGCCGCATCACCGGCTTAAATCTCCCCGGGGGCGCGGGAGTTCGCGTTGACACCGCAGCTTATCAGGATGGCGTGATCCCGCCCTACTACGATTCGTTAGTGGCCAAACTCATTACGTTTGGCGCCGACCGCGCTGAGGCCATCGCCCGCATGCGCCGCGCCCTCGACATGTTCGTAGTTGAAGGCATTTATACGTCGATCCCCCTGCACCAAAAAATCCTCGCCCACCCCGACTTCATCGCCGGAAAAATCGACACAGGTTTTCTAGGACGCTCAGGTTTACTGCCTGAAAAAAAATAGTTGGCTTCGGAATCGAATCATCGATTCCCCTACAATATCCCCGCCGCCTCTGCCAAAGCCAGCGGATTCCGCGCCAGAAAACGCAGCAACCATCCTCCCGTCAAATTCGTCTTCAGCGCCTCGACAAACTGATCCGGCGTCAGCAGCTTCAGCACTTCCAGGCGCTGGTCCCACTTGCGATCGTCCCAGCCCGCGATTCGCTGATTGATCTTGTGGGCCAGCCGCAGGTCCTTGCCATATCGCCTGGCCCACCGCCGCTCGAACTCTGCCAGCACAACGCGTGAAACGTCGCCTTTCGCTATCGCGCTCGCAGCCACTTCGCCGGCCATCTTGCCCGCGTGCATGGCCCAGCGGATGCCCTCTCCCAAAAGGGAAGATGCCTGTCCGGCCGCGTCGCCCACCCCCAGGATTCCATCGCCCGCAAAGCGCGCCGCATAGCATTCCGATGGAATCAACCCCGCGTGATGCTCCAGCGGCTGAGCCCCGCGAAAATCCACTCCAAAGCGCCCTGCTCCCGCCACCCAAGCGTCCAAATACGTATCCGGATTGGCATCTGAATCTGGATGAATAACGCCTACCCCGACTCGCACGCGGTGCCGCCCCCACGGAAATACCCAGGCATAGCCCGAAGGCGCGAACTCGCCTCCCACCAGCAGCACCGCCTCGCGCTCGTCGCAGTGAGGAGCATACATGTCATACTCCGCCCCCACTCCAAACCGCCGGATGCCCGTTTGGAGCCCCGCCTGTTTCAGCAGAGCCGAGCGGTATCCCGTGGCGTCGATCACCACTCGCGCGCCGAGAACCGAGTCGCGCGTCCGCACCCCCACCACTTTTCGATCCTCTCTTTCGTACTGGAATACTGGACCTTCTACCTTAGTTCCCACGCGTATGCTGGCTCCGGCTTCCACCGCCCTCCCCGCCAGAAACTGGAACACCCCGCGCACGTCCATGACACACATCCGGGGTTGCGCATAATCGTAGGTGGCTGCATTCGCCGGCGACAGAAACCGTACCCGCGAGATGGGATGATGCAGCCCGCGCGGAACACCCAGCGCGTCCAGCTCGTCTATGAAACTGCCGCCGCTGGTCCGGATCGGCGAGCCAATCTCATGATTCTGCTCCAGAAGTAATGCCGAACATCCCCGCCCCGCCAGCGTTTCCGCCGCCGCCAGCCCCGCCGGGCCGCCGCCTGCTATGATTACATCGTAACTCTCAGCGTTCTCAGCCATCTCTAAATAGTAGGCGCTTTGCCGAGCACCCCCGCAAAGACGCTGCATTTACTAAGGTAACCTTAGGAACCTTTTAAGTAACATCTTGCGCGTATTCATAAGAGGGTCCTGATTTGCTTCAGTACTAGAACCACTTATTATCGGGACGGAAGTGGAAGTACGGAGCTTATGGATATCATGACAGCGCCAATGAATCAGAGCCCTGAGGCCAGAGAAAACCGCAAGGGAAGGGTGCGGATCGTTGTTGCCGACGATCACCCCATCGTGCGCGACGGCTTGAAAAAGCTGTTGCTGCTCGAAGATGATTTCGATGTCGTGGGCGAAGCGGGCGATGGCCGCGAAGTGCTGGAAAAGGTCCGGGAACTCGATCCCGACGTGCTTCTGCTTGACCTCCGCATGCCCAACCTCGACGGCCTGGGCGCGCTGCAAGCCTTGCAGCAAGTGAACCAGCGGACCCGCGTCATCATCCTGACGGCGTCCGAAGACAAAAACGAATTCGTGCAGGCCATGAAACTGGGTTGCAGCGGCATTGTGCTGAAGCAGACCGCCCCCGACCTGATCGTCAAAAGCATCCGCAAGGTGCACTCCGGCGAAATCTGGCTGGACTCCCATACCACTGCGGCCGTCATGCGCCAGTTTTCGACCGCTCTCGAAGGCGGCGGCAACTCGTCCGCATCCGGCGGCGGCAAAGGCCGCGAACGCAGCCCGCTTTCCGCCCGCGAGCGCGAAATCGTGGCGCTCGTCGCCCAGGGCTACAAGAACAAAGAGATGGCCGAGAAGATGTTCATCAGCGAGCAGACCGTCAAAAACCATTTGCACAACATCTTCGACAAGCTGGGCGTCTCAGACCGCCTGGAATTGGCTCTCTACGCGATTCACAAAGGTCTGCACCTCAACGGCGAGCAACCGGTCCGCTAGCCGGCTCTGCCTCACTAAATGGTCTTGTCCTTCGCGTAACACAGAGGAGCTAGCTGGCACTCGGCGCATTTAGGATTCCGCGCCACGCACAGCGCGCGTCCGTGGTGAATGATCTGATGCGAAAAAAGGATCCACCTCTCCTGCGGGATCACCTGCATCAGATCCCTCTCAATCTTCACGGGCTCGCTTTCCTTCGTTAAGTCCAGGCGTTGTGAGATCCGCTGCACGTGCGTATCTACCACTACTCCCGCTGCGATTCCGAACGCCGTCCCCAGCACTACGTTGGCCGTCTTGCGCGCCGCCCCCGGCACGAGCAGGAGCGATTCAATATCCCTTGGAACCTCGCCGCCATAATCGGCCAGTATTTTACGCGCCGCGCCAATAACTGACTTGGCTTTGTTATTGAAGAACCCTGTAGAGCGGATCTCCTGTGCCATTTCGTCTTGATTCGCGGCCGCGAAATCGCGAATCATCGGATATTTTTTGAACAATCCAGGGGTCACTTCGTTCACGCGCTTATCCGTGCACTGCGCCGACAGGATCGTAGCCACCAACAGCTCCCAGGCGTTCGTGTGATGCAGCGCGCAAGTGGCCTCCGGATACATTTCGTCCAGCCTAGCCAGAATCTGTTTCACCCGCGCCTTGCGCTCGGCAACGGTCTTAGGCCTGACCACTCGCATTCTAATCAAAGTCAATATCGCGCTTGGGAGGCGGCTCGTCCGGATTCTCTTTTGCGATCTTCAGCATTTCGTCGAACTTCTTGCTGAGCACATCCTGATGCGTCTTTTGGCTCGCGACCGACTTGAGGAAAGCATTTTCCCGCCGGCTCGCTTCGCCCTTTTGCCGTTCGACGGCGCTTTCCAGGTCGGCAAAGGTCGGCGGCTTGACGTGCTCCACATAGCGGATCACCGCGCTGGTTTCGGGATCGATATGCAGCTCCGCCTGGCAGCAGGAGCAAGTTACCGTGATCAGAGGCGTGTTTTTCGCCATGTCCTCAGTGTATACTGACCTGACCGGGAAGCTATTAACATGTTCAACGAATTCAAGAAGTTTATTATGCGTGGTAACGTCCTCGATCTCGCCATCGGCGTGATCATCGGCGGAGCCTTCGGCAAAATCGTAGCCTCGCTGGTCGCCGACATCCTGAACCCCATCATCGGTCTGGCCGCAGGCAAGATCGATTTTTCGAATCTATTCGTCTCCCTCAACGGCCAACACTACGCCACTATCGCCGACGCCAAGAAAGCCGGCGCCCCCACCCTGAACTACGGCATCTTCTTCAACACCGTAATCGAGTTCATCATCGTGGCGTTCGTGATCTTCCTGATCGTGAAACAAGTGAACCGCTTTATGCCCGCCCCACCCCCTCCGCCGCCCGCGGTGGCCACCAAAGTGTGTCCTGAGTGCCTAAGCACCATCCCCGCCGCCGCCAAACGCTGCGCCCAATGCACGTCCGTAATAGCGTGACTTCAGCCACCCCTTGACATCGCTCCCCGACAGGCGTAACTAAGTAGCCGCAGTTGACGGGGTGTTCAGGAGGTGTTTGATGTTGTCGTCTCCTATCGAGATCGTGGCCGCCGTTTGGGGAGCCGTCATGATAGTCTATCTGGCCTTGTTCTTATTCCGCTCGGTGATCGGCATGAAAGAAGAAGACACGCTCTACCTGAGCGTAGGTGAACAGCGTATGGCAGCCGAACAGCGGGAAATCATGAAGCGTATTCACAAACTGGATGGCTACAGCCGCAAACTCGGCTACACGGCTTTGGCGATGTCGGTGCTGCTCGCAGGGATGTGGGTCTATAGCGTCGCGCGACAGTTGCTTTAACGCAGGTCGTTTTAAACGGCGGGTTCCATCCCGAAGCGCCGCAGCAACAGGAACTCCGACAAGTTTTCGGTGGTGAGCAGACCCAGCAGTCGTCCGTTCTCTAACACCATGGCGCAGCGCCCCGCGCGCGCCATGAGCGGCAAAATCTCGGCCAAATCGGCGTTGGGTTCAAGCGCCAGGAATTCGCGATCCATGGCCCCCGCCACATAAGCGTCCGGACCTTCGTTCGCGATCGCTCGAATCAGCAAATTGCGTCCCAGCAGCCCCACCACTTGGTCCCCGTGCGTGATCGGGAAATCCTGTTGCGACGTCGCTAGCAGCAGATTGGCAGCGTCGCGAATCGTGCTGTGATGTTCTAGCGTGTGGAACTCCGTGATCATGGCAGCGCGAATCGGAATGCCGTGCGTCAACGACCGTCCCAGTGCCGCCACGCTCTCCTGCGCCGCGCCCAAATAAATGAACAGCGCAAAAAACACCAGCATGAATTGCGGAGCCAGCAATCCGTACAAGCCCATGCTGATCGCCAGCATCCGGCCCATCCAGGCGGCCGTGCGCGTAGCTTCTTCTTCCGGCCGGATGTAGCTTAGCAGCGCGCGTAAAATACGCCCGCCATCCATCGGAAAAGCCGGCAGCAGATTGAATCCAGCCAGTAAAATGTTGCCGTATAACAGGAGAGCCAATGGATTCTTCCCGTTGGGCTGCAGCAGATCGGCGACGTTGATGACGGCCGCGATATGCTTCGAATACATGTAAGCGAAAATCCCAGCCGCCAGCAACAGGTTTACGAACGGCCCCGCCAGCGCCACGCATATCTCGGCGGTCGGTGGCAGCACGCGCTCCATGCGCGACAGCCCGCCAATCGGAAACATCACAATCTCAGTAGTTTTGATGCCGAAGCGCGAAGCCACCCAAGCGTGTCCCCACTCGTGCAGCAGCACGCTCACCAGGCTGCCCAGTAGGAAAATTGCGTAGTTGCCGCTCGACTGCTTGCTTCCGAGCACGGACACGGCAACAAACACCACTAGCAGGACAAACGTGAAGTGCAGGCGCACCGGGACGCCAAAAATCCGAAAAGCTTTTATAGTGCCGGAGGTGGCCGCCTGTTCGCCCGGGTAACTTAAAGTTTGCACTGGTAGCAAGAGACAGTACCTGTACATCCTTCGGTCTATTCGAGAATGAACTTTAGGCGGCCGTCCAGTGGTTCGCTAAGTAGTTGTTTTAGAAAGCTGGAATCCGGCCGCGGTAGTTTTGCTTCGCCTTCCGGCTAGGCAGCGGCCCACCGCCGTCGCTCGCCGTCGATCGGCGCGGCAGAGCGTTGCTGAAATCCAGGTCGGCTTCGTCGAACGTCACTTGGCGGTCCAGAATCATTTCGATGGTAGTGCCCTTCGCCAGCACCGCCTCCGGCCCGCGTGTGAACAGGACCCCCGCCAGTGCCACTGCCGCACCCGCACCCGCTCCTATAGCCGCGCCCATTCCCGGAGCTCCACTCACGCTTCCTGCCAGCGCGCCGATGCTCGCCCCGGCCGCAGCCGTTTCGCCCACCGTGCGAACGTCGCCGGCCTTATTGCCCTCGCTACGAATCGTGCCCTCTTTGTGATCCAGCTCCTCGCTAGCCCGTCCGTCCAACCCCGTCACGTGCGCGCGAAAATCCCGAGTGGTACCATTCGGCAGCGTTAAAGAGTCGAAGCGCAGATGAAACTCTCCACGGCCCTTCACCTTCCCCGGCCGGCGAATATCCGTGATCGTGCCCATCACATAACTACCCGGCGGTATCACAATGCGCCCGTCGACCAGAATCGGGAATACCGTTTCCAGATACACCCGGTCTCCAGGCACCGCGTTCTTAGTGCTGACGCTATTGATCAAGCTGAGCGGAACGTGCGTGCCCGTGTCCACCAGGTAATTCTTCGACTGCGCCGAAACCACTAGCTCCAGGAAGATCGCCGAGCAGACAATGAGTAAAAATCTCATCTTTAGAGTGTAGTCCTTTTCTCTAAAATCGTTGCCAATATCTCGGGGATCTCAAACACCGCTCGATTCTCAATCCGCGATACGCTCTCCCGATAAGAATCGAGCGAACCCAGCAATTCCTTTACCGCCTGGCCGATCTCCCGAAAATTATCTACTACCATCCCGGCGTGACGCTCACGCACCCATGTGGGGTTATACCGCTCCTGCGGCAACGTAAACGCATTCGGCCTCTCTACAATCACCGGCAGCTTCATCGCCACCGCCTCGCTAATGCTGCCCGGCCCCGGCTTGCCGATGAAGAAATCGGAGAGGTACATGTAATACGGCACCTCCTGCGTAAAACCTTCAATGCAGCGTGGAGCCCCGGCCCGCTGCGCCTTCAGCCGCGCCGACAGCTTCTCGTTGCGTCCGCATATCAAAATGAGCTGAGTATCGCGCAGCCGCTCGGCGATCTCCAGCATCACTCCCGAACCCTGTCCCCCAAATAAAACCAGCCCCGTAGGCCGCGTCGGATGTAGCCCCAGCCGCGCCCTCTCCACCGCCCGGTCGAGCTTCATCGGCTCATAAAAATTCGGCCGCAATATCATCCCCGAAGTGCTGAAAATACGATCGTCCGTATACCCCAGTGAATGCGCCTGCTCGATTGCCTTCGCCGTCCCGCAAACGACGTACTGATCTTGCCCGGGTTCCATCCAGAAATGCGGCAGATAATCCGCGAAATCCGTCAAAATCGTAACGTACGGCACTTCCGGCAGCGCCTTCCGCAAGCTCTCATACATCGCTTTGTTGAAATTCGGAACCAGTGAAACAACCAGATCCGGCTTACTATCTACCCAGTGTTGGGTCAGGAGGCGAACCGTAGCTCCGTGATACAGTCGAATCACTCCGTGCATGAACTGCACTCCCAGCCCCGCGCCCAGAGTCCATCCCTTTGCCAGCATTGTGTTGTAAATGTCTTCCAGGCGCAGGCCAGTCACCTTGCGGAAAACGTCCAAGCTATCCAGCACTTCCTGCAAATTGACCAGCCGGACCTGCCAGGGTTCACCGCGCGTCATCCTGTGCTGCGAGTCAACCACCGCTTTCAATGCATTGGCGGCCGCCCGATGCCCTCCGCCCGCGTCGAAATAGATAAAATCAATTTTCTTCACAATTGTTTTATACCAGCGTCATACGCCTGTCATGCAACACGTTTAAAAAGGTAGCATGGCAGCCTCAATGTTACATTGGCTCTCCACCCGCGACCATCGACTAATGCAGCGAGTAAACCGCTGGACCCCTCCCCGCTGGATGCGCCTCTGGATGGTAGCAGCTACCCGCGGCGGCGACGGCTGGCTGTGGTACGCCGTCGGAGCCATCGTAGCCTTCGCCGGCGGCCCCGAACGTTTTCGTGCCCTGCTGGCTGCCGTATTGGCCGTCAGTGTAGGCATCGTCCTGTTCCTTAATTTGAAGCGAGCCTGCGGCCGCAAACGCCCCTGTGCACTCGAATCGCATTCGTGGGCCACGCTGCTCCCGCCTGATCAATTCTCCTTCCCTTCCGGCCACACCATTACGGCATTTTCAGTGGCCGGATCCTTGGCTACCTTCTACCCCGTGCTCTCGCTCGGATTGTTGTTCTGCGCCTTCAGCATCGCGCTCTCGCGCATTCTGTTGGGCATGCACTTCCTGACCGACGTGCTCGCCGGCGCCGCCATCGGGCAGCGCGCTCGGTTACACCGCCGCAGTGCTGCTCATGTAGCGCACCCCAGGCAACAGCACTTCCTAGCCCAAACGGGGATCGTGCCCGCATCCCCAGAGCCTATTCTTCGCCTGAGAGTACCATCAAAAGAATGGATCTCCTCCAAGGGAAAGTCGTGGTCCTCACCGGAGGCACGTCGGGAATCGGCGAAGCCTCGGCGC
>JALYJH010000062.1 GCA_030775415.1 Acidobacteriota bacterium
TTCGCTCAGCAGGCACAGAAGTTGCAAGCGCAGAAGGCGGGCGAGATTGTGCTGGTAGGGGCGGCGCGGATTCCCAAGCCGGAAAATGAAATCGCCGTGCCGGCGAATTTGCGCGTAATTTCGATTCCGTCGAACGGGGAGAATGTCGGGCTGCGCAAGTTGGGGGTGCGGAGGGCGGCTACGGGAGTGGATGCGTGGGAAGCGTTCGTGGAGCTGCGCAACGACGGGCAGAAGGCTCGCGAGATTACGCTGCTGTTGCAATTTGCGGGGATGGCGGCGGGCAGCAAGACGATGACGCTGGAGGCGGGGTCGGAAACGCAGGCGACTTTTGTATTTGAGGCCAAAAAGGCGGGGTTGCTGCAGGCGCGCGTTACCTCCACAAACGGGCGGGGCGACGCTTTCCCGCAGGATGATGCGGCCGCAATTGAAGTGCCTGTCGGAAAGCCGTTGCGGGTTGCGGTGTATTCGCCCGAGCCGGACCTATTGAAACCGCTGCTGGCGGGGAATCCGCAGGTGGAGGCTCGTTTCGAGTTGCCGGAGAAGTTCGATCCGCAGGCGGCAGCCGATGTCTTTGTCTTCGTCCGTTTCGCTCCCAAGGACCGGCCTAAAAATGCAGCGTCGATCTGGATTGAACCGCCGGCGGAGTCGCCGTTCGCGATTCGCTCCACCGCGGCTAATGTGAAACTCGAGACGTGGCATCAGGAAACGGCATTGGGCGCGGGGCTCTATACAAAGGATGTGGATCTGGCTTCGACTGAAGTCTTCCAGATGGCGCCGGGGGATCAGGCGGTGGCGGATACGGCGCAGGGGCCGGTGGTGGTGGAGCGGCCCGGTGCCGTGAAGATGGCGGCGCTGGGGTTCGATCCGGTGCGCTCGGCAATGAAGTACGATCTGGCGACGCCGCTGCTGGTAGCGAACCTGCTGCGCTGGATGGCTCCGGAAGTTTTCCGGCGGTCCGATGTGCAGGCGGGGACGGTAGGGACGGTGAACGTGGGGCTGGAGAGCGGAGCCAATCCGGCGGCTATTAAAGTATTGGGCGAAGATGGGCGTGGGTTGCCGTTCACGGTGGAAGGCAACAGTTTGCGATTTTTCGCGGGGGCGCCGGGGAACGTTCACGTGGTGACGGGAGATCGGGAAACGGTTTATTCGCTGACTCTGCCGGATGTGGCTAATATGGCGTGGAGGCCACCTGCCGGTGCGGCGCGGGGGATACGGCGGGGGACAAGGGCTGAGTCCGCTCCTCCGAATCCGTGGCCTTGGCTGGCGCTGGCGGGTGGACTCGGATTGCTGGCGGATTGGATGCTGTATGGGCGGAGCGGGATTGTGCGGCTGACGCCGCGGGCAACTTCAGCGAGTTTAGTGGAGCGGCTGCGGTGGAGAAAAGCGTCATGAGCTTCGACCGCTCCTGGGCGTTGCTTGTGGCTTGGATTCCGCTGGCTTGGGGATATTTTGAATACCGGCGTACGGCGCGCAAGTTAGGACTGGCGTTGAAAGTGGCGACTTTCACGCTGATCCTGCTGGCGTTGGCGCAGCCGCGGTTGAGTATTTCGACCAGCAAAGTCGCGGTGGGCGTTTTGGTCGATACCTCGGCCAGCGTGTCGGCGCGAGATCTGGAGCGGGCTTCGAAAATCGCTTCGGATTTGGACGATGCGCGCGGCGGGAATACGCTGCGCGTGATTCCGTTTGCGCGCTCGACACGGATGGCGGATGTGACGGAAGACCAGAAGCCTTGGAAGCTGCGGCTGACTTCGGGGATGGATGGGCGCTCGACGGATCTCGAAGCTGCGCTGCGTGAGGCGATCAGTTCCCTGCCCTCCGGCATGCTGCCGCGGCTGGCATTGATCTCTGACGGCAAGGAAAACAAAGGCAGCATTGCGCGTGCGGCGTGGCAGGCGCGGCAGGCGGGGATTCCCATCGACACGTTCGCGATGGCGGGGCGTGAACGGCCGGCGCTGCGGCTAGAATCCGTGAGTCTGCCGCTGAATGCGTTTACGGGGGAGCCATTCGCCATCGAACTGGCGGTGTCGGCGCCAGGAAAGATGCCGGCGGAGGTGGAGTTGTCGGCGGAAGGGCGGTCACTAGGCACGACGCAGGTGACGCTCGAAGCCGGCGTGAATCCGATTCGCATGCACGCGAGTCTCGAAACGCCGGGGGCGCTGGACCTTACGATTGCTGTCCGCACCAAGGGGGCGGGGGATGTGCAGGTGGATCAGGCGGTGATGCTGCGGCGTCCGAAGGCGCTGTATGTTTCTGAAGATCCACCGGGGCTGGACAACGCTCTGCCGGGGGCGCTGGCGGCGGCGCAGTTCGATGTGACAAGGGTTAACGACCTCGACAGCGCAAATTTTGGGGATTATCAACTGGTGCTGCTGAACAATTGGGATCTGGAGAAGATCGCGGCGCCGCGTAAGACGGATCTTGAGAAGTACGTCAAGCAAGGGGGCGGGCTGCTGGTGATCGGCGGGGAACGCAACGTCTATGACATGCAGAAAAAGTCAGAGGACGCGCTTGACCGGGCATTGCCGGCAAAACTACTGCCACCGCAATCGGCGGAAGGCACGGTGGTGGTATTGATCATCGATAAGAGCTCGTCGATGGAAGGGCCCAAGATGGAGTTGGCGCGCGCGGCGGCAACGGGGCTGGTGGCGAATTTGCGGCCTGTCGACCAAGTGGGCGTGCTGATTTTCGACAACTCGTTCCGCTGGGTGGTGCCCATTCGGAAGGCCGACGACCCGCGCGGTATCAATTCGCTGATCGCGGGAATTACACCCGACGGAGGAACGCAAATCGCGCCGGCATTGACGGAGGCGTATCAAAGAGTCCTGCCGGTGGAAGCTACTTATCGCCATATCCTGCTGCTCACGGATGGGATTTCGGAAGAAGGCAATAGCTATGCGCTGGCGCGCGAAGCCAAGGAACACCAGGTTACGATTTCCACGATTGGGCTGGGGGCCGACGTCCATCGCGAATATCTGGAGATGGTGGCGAAGCTGGCGGAGGGTAAATTTTATTTCCTGAAGGATCCGAACGGGCTGGAGCAGATCGTGCTGCGCGATGTGATGGAGCACACGGGCACAACCGCGGTGGAAAAGCCGCTGGAGGCACAGGTGGCGAGGCAGACGGAAATTCTGGAGGGTCTGAATATTGAGGCGGCTCCTCCTTTAAAAGGCTATGTGCGGTTTGAAGCGAAGCCGTCGGCCGAAACCATTCTGCGCTTTGACAAGCACGAGCCGCTGTTGATGCGCTGGCAGTATGGACTGGGACGATCTGCTGTATTCACCTCGGACGCTAAGATGCGCTGGGCTTCCGACTGGGTGACCTGGAAAGGCTTCGATAAATTCTGGACGAATCTTAGTCGCGATCTCTTGCCGCACACGCGAGCGGGCGAGGCAGCGGTGGAGTTCGATAGCGCGAGCGGGGATTTGGTGGCCAGCTACCGGCTGGGTGAGGGAGTGGATGAACCTAAGGATGTGCCGGCGGTTTACGTCATCGGGTCTGACGGATTCAAGAAGCAGATAGATGTGCGCAAGGTTGGTGCGGGTATTTATCGCGGGAGGCTCGCGATTGGAGCGCGGCAGGGGCTGTTCCGAGTACGTCCGCTAATGGATTCGCCCGCGTTTCCGGAGGTCGGGTTATACCGGCCGGAAGCGGAACTGACGGAATACGGTTCGAATCCAACTTTATTAAAACAGGTGGCGGAATTTACGGGTGGACGCTTCGAGCCGGCTCCGAAAGCAGTGTTCGATCCGGGGGCGAGAACGCTGGCTTCTACGCTACAGCTATGGCCCGGACTGCTGGGGCTGGCGGTGCTGGCGAACCTGGCGGAATTGGTGCTGCGCAAGTGGAAAGGTTTATTCGGGCGCAGTTAGCGTCTTCCAGTGGCGGTAAAGCAGGGACAGCGGCAAGCCGATCACGTTGAAGTAGCAGCCGTCGACGGTCTCGACAAATTTCGACGCCAGGCCTTGGATCGCGTAGGCTCCGGCTTTATCCATGGGCTCGCCGCTGGCTACGTACGCGGTGATTTCGAAATCGCTGAGCATTGAGAAGCGGACTTCGGTTGACGAGTGGTCGACGATCACGCCGCTGTCATGGATAAGGCAGATGCCGGTGATGACGGTGTGGACCCGTCCGGAGAGCAGGCGCAGCATGGCGCGGGCATCATCGGCGTCCACTGGCTTTTCAAGGACGCGATCATCGACGATCACGGTGGTGTCGGCGCCCAAGACGATTTCAGCGGGGCGCTCCCAGGCGGCTTCGGCTTTGGCGCGGGCGAGGCGGCGCACATAGGCGACGGGATCTTCTCCTGGTCCGCGGACTTCTTCGACGGGTTTAGCGCGCACGGAGAAACGGAATCCCGCCACCGCTAACAGCTCGCGGCGCCGGGGTGATTGCGAGGCTAGGATGAGTTCAGGCAAGAGTCAGGTATAACATTCTCGCCATGCTAAAATCGAGTTTCCCCCCGGACAAATGGAGCCTATGGAACGCGCTGGCCGTGTCGTCAGAAAAATGAAAGTGTCGCCGGGGATCACCGATCCGGAGACGCGGGCGCAGATGGCGTGGCCTATTGCGGCGGGCAAGTACACGGCTTTGAAGACGCGGGCTAGCAGTCTGGTGCGTGGGACGCTGGTGGTAGAAGTGGAAGATATAGTGTGGCAGCGGCAGCTCAATACGATGCGCCAGCACCTTCTACGGAATCTTCATCGGGAGATGGGCGAGGCGCTGGTGACGGAGATCGATTTTCGCCCCATGCCGCGCAAGTTAGGGCCGCAACGGGCGGAGACAGCGCGGCCCGCGGTGGAGGGGATTCACGATCCAGTAATGGGGCTGCTCTACCGGCAATCGCAAAAAAAGGAAACGGCTTGAAGATTACGGAACAGGAAGTCCGGCGGGTGGCGGATCTGGCGAATCTGGCGTTGCGCGACGACGAAGTGGCGCGTATGGCGAAGGATCTCGACGGAATTTTGACGCACATCGATAAGTTGAACGAGCTGGACACCAGCAATGTCGAACCAATGGCGCAGGTGCTGTTCGACGCGGAAGAAACGGCGACGTTGCGCGAGGATCAGGAGCGGCCGACTCTGACGAATGCGGAGGCGGTGGGGAATGCCGCGGTGAGCGGCGGGGGATATTACAAAGTGCCGCGGGTGATTGAAAGATGAGCAGTCCACTGCATGGGCTAAGCGTGGATTCGATTCGCGCGGGGCTGCTCGCGAAGAAGTTCAGCGCGGAGGAATTGACTCGGCAGTCCCTGGCATTTGCGGAGGCGGAGAATCCTAAGACCAACGCATATCTGACTTTTTCACAGGAACGGGCGTTGGCGGCGGCGCGCGCGGTGGATGCGAAGATCGCTCGCGGAGAAGATCCGGGGGCGCTGGCGGGCGTGCCGATTGCCGTAAAAGATGTCATCGTCACGCGAGGACTGCGGACCACCTGCGGGTCAAAATTGTTGGCGAACTATGTGCCTCCTTACGATGCAACGGCAGTGATCCGGCTGGAGCAGGCGGGCGGCGTAATCCTGGGCAAAGCCAACTGCGATGAGTTCGCAATGGGATCGTCGAACGAGAATTCGGCGTTCGGGCCGGTGCGGAATCCGGTGGCGCTCGATCGCGTGCCGGGGGGGTCGAGCGGTGGATCGGCCGCGGTGGTGGCGCAGGAGACGGCGCTGCTTTCGTTGGGATCCGACACGGGCGGGTCAATCCGGCAGCCGGCTTCTTTTTGCGGGATTAGCGGGGTGACGCCGACGTATGGCCGGGTTTCGCGTTACGGACTGACGGCGTTCGCCAGTTCGCTCGATCACATTGGGCCCTTCGGGAAAAGTACGCGCGACGCAGCTCGGCTGCTGGAAGCGATTGCGGGCCATGACAAGATGGACGCGACTTCGGCGGCGGCGCCCGTGCCTGATTATGCCGCTGCGCTCGACGGCAAGGTGAAGGGCATGAAGCTGGGATTGCCGCGCGAGTACTTTGCGGGGCTGGCTAGCGAGACTGGCGATCTGGTGATGGCGGCGGTGGAAGAGCTGAAGAAACTGGGCTGCGAGGTGCGGGACATTGATTTGCCGCATACGCCCTACGCGATCGCAGCTTATTACATCATCGCCACGGCAGAGGCCAGCGCGAATCTGGCGCGCTACGACGGGGTTCGCTACACAACGCGTTCGGCATCGGCCAGCACGCTCTCCGATATGTACCGGCAGACGCGCGATGAAGGTTTCGGCGATGAGTGCAAGCGGCGCATCATGCTGGGGACTTACGTGCTGAGCGCGGGCTACTACGATGCGTACTATCTGAAAGCGCAGAAGGCGCGGCGCTTGATCATGCTCGATTTCGAGCAAGCCTTCGAGCAGGTGGACGCGATTATTGCTCCGGTGTCGCCTTTTCCGGCGTTTAAGCTGGGCGAGCTGGTGAACGATCCTACGGCGATGTACCTGTCGGATATTTACACAGTGACGGGCGACTTGGCGGGCATTCCCTGTATGAGCGTTCCCTGCGGACTGACGCCGGGAGGCCTGCCTGTCGGGCTGCAAATTCTAGCCAAGCATTTCAACGAAACTACGATGTTCCGCATTGCCGACGCCTATGAAAAGGCGTCAAACTGAGATCAGGAGATCAACACATGGCATTTACTTTACCCGCACTGCCTTACGCCTTCGATGCGCTGGAACCGCATATCGACGCCAAGACGATGGAAATTCACCACGATAAACATCATCAGGCTTATATCACCAACGTGAATAAAGCGTTGGAATCAGCGCCGGAACTGGCTTCGAAGAGCGTGGAGGAATTGCTGGCGAACAACTGCGCAATCGTGCCGGAAGCAATCAAGACGGCGGTTCGCAATAACGGGGGCGGCCATTACAACCACTCCATGTTCTGGACCATTCTGAGGCCGGGCGCAGGCGGCGCTCCGGTGGGCAACCTGGCGCAGGCGATTACGGGGGCGTTCGGGGGCTTCGACGCCTTTAAGGAAAAGTTCAACGCGGCGGCAACCACGCGCTTCGGTTCGGGATGGGCTTGGCTGGTGAAGAGCGGATCCGCGGTCGAGGTGATTTCGACAGCTAACCAGGATTGCCCGCTGATGGAAGGCAAGTTCCCCGTGATCGGGCTGGACGTGTGGGAGCATGCTTACTATTTGAAGTATCAGAACCGGCGTCCGGAATACATTGGCGCCTGGTGGAGCGTGGTGAACTGGGCGGAGGCGGAGAAGCGCTTCAACTCGGGGAAGTAGGCGCGGCGATTAACGCTGCTATTAACGACAACAGCTTGTCCCGGCTGAAGACAAAGCCGGGACAAGTTTTATTGCCGCGGATTTCACGATGCATGACGATGTGATCGGCATCGATGGGTATGCTCCAGCGGCGTGCAATTTCAAGAACTAACTGGGCGGACGCGGCATATTGCGCATCCGTCCATTCCTCTTGAGCACGGCCCTCGTGCTCGATACCCACCGTATAGAAATTAGGATTCACGCGAGGACGCAGCAGGCGCCAGGTGGGATTCACGGGGCTGCCCGCGTGAAAGGCGGTGGCTTCTTCGCTCACATATTGATGCACTTCGCCGGCGCGGCCTACGCAGTAGTGGGCGGACACTTGCGCGGCGGCGTTATCGAACCAGGCGTCCGCGGAGGCTAATGATCCTTCGGAAATGTGAATCACAATGGCTGCTGGACGCAGGCCTCCGGGGCGTCCGGGCAGGAAGTTTTTGGGGGAGCAGGGCTTGCGGATTATATTCATAACTCGCCTCGCTCTCCGCCAGGGGGAAGCGGCGGACGGGTGAGCGCGGACTGACGCTGGACCCGGTCTTGCGATTCCTGGCCGGCTACGGCGGAGCGCAGCTTCAGTAAATCTTTGAGAACGGCGAACCAAAAAGGGGCTCCGAGAGTCAGCAGGAGCGCGGCGGCGGCTACGCCCAGGTAGTTCACTTTGTGCCATCGCGCCAGCCATTCGGCAGGAGTTGTGGGAACAACGATGACTTCGGCGGCTGCGAGTTTCGCATAGGCAACGTGGACGGAGGATTCATTCGCGGTTAAGGACTGGGCCAGGGCGACGGCCTGGTCGCGTGCAGCGTCGCCACGGGCGAAGCGCTGCAGGAGATCGAAGGTATCGAGCGGGAGCGCCAAGGCTAGGGCGATTCCGCAGATGGCTACCAGCTTTCGGCTCTGCGAGGTAAAGGTTTGCGAGATGTGATCCATGGTCGAATCGAAAACTCCGAAAACTTCGCTGGCCAGGCCGGCGGCCGGGGTGCGCGCGATGGCCGTGCTGCGAATGACCGCGGTGGAAAGATCCGGCCGCTCCACGGAAAGCTCCAGGGCGGCGCGGCGCAGGTGGGCCAGCAGCGCGGGGGGATCGAAGGCGGGGATCAGCGCGGCGATTTTGGTTTTCAATTCCGTGGTGGTCCGCGCGAGGATCAGCAGATTCTCGATCAGGTCCTCACGGGTGATGGCGTCTTTGCGGCCTACAATTTCATGCGCCAGCGATTTCGCTGTTTCCTCGGCAAATTCCCAGCCTAAGTGGAGGAAAATCTGCAGCACTCCCTCGCGCAAGCGGCGCCTGCGGAGCTGCAAGAGATTCGCCACGAGCTGGGTCAATGCGGTGACTACCAGACTCAGGACCAGCATTACGGTAACGAAACCAATCAGCGTATCTAACGACCTGAACATGCGCTAGAGATAACAGGCGCCTGCCGGGGGCTCGCCGGGCAATTTCGTTAACCCGCGGAGGGGAAAACATTTGGCGCACCGGCGCGGGTGGCACTCGCCGACCTTGCATGGAACAAATTGGAATCCATTTCGTTCTATATTCCATATATATGCCGACCCTTTTCGCGGACGTGCGCTATGCCGTTCGAATGCTTGCGAAGAATGCGGCGTTCACGGCGATTGCGGTGGCGGCGCTGGCTCTGGGGATCGGGGCGAACATTGCGATATTCACGGTGGTGAACGCGGTTTTGCTGAATCCGCTGCCTTACCCGGAGCCGGAGCGGATCATGAGACTCGGCCTGAAGACGCCGGGCGGAAACCAATATTCGAATTCGATTCCAAAGTATATGGCGTGGAGGCAGAATCAAGCCTTCGAGGCCATGACGCTGTACGATTTCGGGCTGGGAATGGTTTTGGGAAGCGGCGATCCTCCGGATCAAGTGAGGGGGGCGCACGTCTCGGCTGAATACTTCAAGGTATTCGGCGTTACGCCGGTGATGGGCCGGAGCTTCACGGAAGCCGAGGATCTGCCCAAAGGTCCGCCGTCCGCGGTGATCAGTTATAGCTTGTGGCAATCGCGCTTTGCGGGCGACCGCGGCGTGATCGGGCGGACGTTGCTACTGAACGGAAGGCCGTTTTCCGTGGTGGGCGTCCTGCCGGCAGGGTTCCGGACTCCGCTCGAAGCGGAGGTTTTGCTGCCGATGCAAG
>JALYJH010000063.1 GCA_030775415.1 Acidobacteriota bacterium
TTCTTGATCATCGAAGCGATTGCGATAGCCCCCGCATTGATCATCGCGTTGTAGGGCCGCATGGTCTTCGGTTCCAGCTCAATCGAATTGAAAGCGTCCCCGCTCGGTTCGACGCCTACGTATTCGAGGGTCTTGTCACGCCCGAATTCCTCGAGCGCCATCTGGAATGCGAAAGGCTTGCAGATGGATTGAATGGTAAATTCTTGTTGCGAATCTCCGGCGCAAAAACACTGCCCATCAACCGTGGCCATCGCGATACCAAAATGCCGCGGATCGGCCTTGGCAAGTTCGGGAATGTAGCTGGCGACTTCACCCTCGTCGATGTCTTTGTATTTGTTGTAAACATCTTCAATAACGTCTTGGACGTGCGAAAAAGAGGACACTTCGTTCGCTCCAGATTTACAGAATTGAGGAGGCGTACTAGCAGGACGAGGCTGGCAGCGGGACCGGGAGACTCCCCGACATTGCTCTAAAGTTTAGCAGCCTGCGTAAAAAGTCTCAAGAAGTTGCCGGCAGCTTGCCGCAGCGGAGGGGTGCGGAAAACCTAAGAATCGGGCGCTTCGGTGCTCGATTGTGCCTAACCCAGCGCCTCGCGGAAGGGTTTTTTGCCGGTGAGAACGGCGACCAAATCGGAATCGGGATGGTGATTCATGTGTTCGCTCACCACATTCGACAAACTGTGCTTGCCGGCGCCCTCCGACAAATCGACAGGAATCGGATGCGGATTTCCGAACAGGCTGGGGGTTTCCGAGGCCACGTTAGTAATCGCGCAGCAGCGATCCTGCCACACGCGGATGCCAAAGTGGCTCTTGAGCACCTGCTGGCCGTTGCCGTAGTTCTGCCAATAGTCGATTGAAGCGTGATCGGCGCTGATGGTCCTCATCTTTACCGCTTGCTTTTAAGGAGCGTCAGGACTTCGGCGCGCTGCTCCACGCTTAGGCCCCACATCTCGGCGCCGTGGCTCCGGCCGATCAGTACATTCCCGGCCACGTCGTCAAATAGCGCGTTGGATTTGAAGCGGCGCCCGTCTTCGTTGACTTGCGCGGTGTAGCCATCGCCCAATTGCGGGTCATAGGCTTCGAAGTGGCCGCCAACTTCCTGGCGCGATTGCTGGAAGCAGATGGGGCCGTTCGATTTGGTGATGCCGCAGGTCCCATCGACCGCGACCAGAATATATTCGTGGACTTTCGCCATTACTACCAACGGCTGCTGCGACGGCCACCACCACCGCCGCCAGAGCGCTCCGTCTTGGGACGCGCCTCGTTGATGGTCAGCGCGCGGCCATTGAGTTCGGTTCCGTTGAGTTCCGAGATTGCTTTCTCAGCCTCTGCATCATTGGTCATCTCGACGAAACCGAATCCCTTAGGCTGGCCGGTGTCGCGGTCTGTGACGATGCTGACGCGCTCGACTGCTCCGTAGGCTTCAAACATGGCACGCACCCCGTCTTCGGTAGCGGTGAAGCTGAGGTTTCCGACAAAGATATTCTTCATGTTCTCCCTTCGCAATTTGCAGCACTGCGAATCCGGGCAGGAGTCGGAAGGGAGCGGATTGTACCGGACGATGCGAAAGATGCCAAAATCAACGGGCCTGTAAACTACATCCCTATAGTCGCACGAAACGCTTCAAACCCGCTCGATAATGGCCGCGATGCCTTGGCCGACGCCGATGCACATGGTGCAGAGCGCGTAGCGGCCGCCGGTTTTGTGAAGCTGATACAGCGCCGTGGTCACCAGGCGAGCCCCGCTGGCGCCCAGCGGGTGGCCGATAGCAATAGCTCCGCCGTTGGGATTAACGTGCGCGGCGTCGTCCGGCAATCCCAGATCGCGGGTAACCGCCAGCGCTTGCGCGGCGAACGCCTCGTTCAATTCAATGACATCCATTTGCGCAAGCTGCAGGCCGACTTTAGCGAGCACCTTGCGTGTAGCCGGCGCGGGGCCCATCCCCATGATGCGCGGGGCCACGCCAGCGGACGCGGAGGCGATCACTCGGGCCCGGGGAGTTAAACCGTGCTTCTTCGCGGCAGCTTCGCTGGCTAAGATCAGTGCGACCGAGCCGTCGTTAATCCCGGAAGCGTTGCCCGCGGTCACGGTGCCGTTGGGTTTCACGATGGGCTTTAGTTTGGCGAGAGCTTCCAGGGTCGTGTCGGGACGCGGATGCTCATCGGTGTCGAAACTTTTGGGATCGCCCTTCTTCTGCGGAATCGTCACCGGTACAATCTCTGAGCGGAAGAAACCGGCTGCCTGCGCCTTCGCCCAGCGCTGCTGCGTGCGGTAGGAGAAGTCGTCCTGATCGGCGCGATTGACGTGATATTCCTCGGCCACGTTCTCCGCGGTCTCGGGCATCGAATCCACGCCGTATTGGGCCTTCATAGCCGGGTTGATGAAGCGCCACCCGATGGTGGTGTCGAAGATCTCAGCGCTACGGCTGAAGGCGGCGTCGGCTTTGCCCATGACGAAGGGCGCACGCGACATGCTTTCCACGCCGCCAGCAATTATGAGCTCGGCTTCCCCTGACTTAATGGCGCGGAAGGCCGTGCTCACTGCGTCCAGGCTCGATCCACACAGGCGGTTCACGGTAGAGCCGGTGACTTCCTTAGGCATTCCAGCCAGTAACAGGGCCATGCGGGCAACATTGCGGTTATCCTCGCCGGCCTGATTGGCGCAACCGTAAATCACATCGTCAACAGCACCCCAATCTACGCCTGGGTTACGTTCCATGAGGGCCTTGAGGGGCAGGGCCGCGAGATCATCGGTGCGGATGGCCGAAAGAGATCCCCCGTAGCGCCCAATGGGCGTACGAATAGCGTCGCAGATAAAAACTTCCGACATAAACCTTTGGATGATGTTGACGTGCCCGACGTCGCTATTTTAGCGCGATTACCCCGAGCCTAAGCTTCCAGTTGAGCCTCCAGAGTGATGTTGGTGTTGAAGAGTTTGGATACCGGGCATCCGGCCTTCGCCGCGCCCGTAACCGTGTCGAAAGCTTCTTTCGTGGCCCCAGGAACTTTCGCCTTCACGCTAAGATGGCTTTCGGTAATTGCGAAAGATCCGTCTTTCTGTTCGAGCGTAATGGTGCAGGAAGTTTCAAGACGCTCCGCTTTCAGCCCGGCTTGCGCAAGTTGCGCGGACAGCGCCATGGTGAAGCACCCGGCATGCGCTGCCGCGAGCAATTCTTCTGGATTGGTTCCGGTCCCTTGCTCGAAGCGGCTGTGGAATGAGTAGGGTGTGGTGGAGAGCGTGCTACTAGCGGTTGAGATGGTTCCTGTGCCGGTCTTTAAATCGCCTTGCCATATCGCCTGCGCGGATCGTTTCATGAAACACAACCTCCTGCCTTATTGTCGCTTGCGCCGTCGTACCCGAGATTCAGTTGTTCTTACCGCCGGTTGCCAAATCCGCTTTCGACGCGGCTTCGTCTTTTAGCGGAGCGACTTTGTCAGGATCCAGGCGAATCATTAAATAACGAATGTGATCGTCGATGCGCGTGAACAAATGGCCCGTGCCGGCGGGAATCACTATGACGTCACCCGCCTTGAGCTGATACGCCACGCCGTTGCGGATGGAAGCGCCGTTGCCGCCGGGTCCATTCAGCAGGCGCACGGCGCGATCATCCGCGGGGCGGGGTTTCAGATCCACGATGTCGGGACCGGTCATGAGCGTGGCCGAACCGTCGATCACGTGATACACCTCGCTGACCTTGTCATGCACCGCTACGGACTGCTTGGCGGGCGCGGCCAGCTTGCCGCGATAGACGACGGCGATATCGACGTTGGTCTTGCCAACATCGAGCGCGCGGACCTGCTGATCGCTCACAGCCGTGCCTTCCACCCGCTTCAAGTAAGCTTGCAGTTCATCGCTGCTGACATAGGTGGCAGGGCACTGGTTGCAGGTAGGCTGCGCCATCGATGGAACCAACGTGATCGCCCCCAGCAAAAAAATAGTGATCGTTCGCATGACTCTCCTATGACTTTCCGTTCCTGGGCCACACCACGCCCTGATCTTTTTTAGTCACCGGCGCAAGACCTTTGTAGACGAACTTCTGCACGCGCTGGCCGCGATACGTTTCCGTGGTGTAGATGTTGCCTTTCGAATCGGTAGCAATGCTGTGCACGCCGTAAAATTCGCCGGGTTGACGCCCGCCTTCGCCGAAACTCGTCAGCAGCTCGAGCGACTGGCGGTCGATAATATGCACGCGATCATTTTCACCGTCGGCCAGATAGATGTACTTCTGCTGCGGATCCTTTGAGAAAGCGATATCCCACGCCGACCCCGAGCCGAGGGTGTCTTTGTTGATGAAGACTTCCTTGATGAAAGTCCCATCTGGCTTGAAAACCTGAATGCGGTCATTGACGCGGTCACAAACGTAAAGTTGGTTATCGTTGGCCAATTCCGCGCAGTGCACCGGGTTGCGGAATTGCTGAGGCGGCGGATCATTGGGATTGTAGCGCCCCATATCGGCGTCGTCTGGCTTGTGGCCGTACGCGCCCCAGTGACGCTTGTATTTACCGGTATCGGCGTCGAAAACAATGACGCGATGATTGCCGTAGCCATCGGCAATATAGGCCTCGTTAGTCTTGGGATCGACAAAAATCTTCGCCGGCAGCCGCAGGTTTTCGACGTCGTTGCTGCCTTTGCTGCTCTTGGGTTTGCCAATCTGCATCAGGAATTTGCCATCCTGAGTGAACTTCAGCACCATGTTGTCGGCGAAACTCTGGAAGCCCGCGGCAGGACCGCGTCCCCCGGGACCCGCCGGCTCATCGTCAGATCCGTTGATTGCCCCACGGGCGCTTTGCGGTCCGCGACCGTTGCCGCCGATCCACACGTTGCCTTTGTAATCGACGGTAATGCCGTGATTCGAATCCGGCCAATCGTAACCAATGCCGGGACCGCCCCAACTGGCAAGGAGGTTTCCCGCCTGATCGAATTCCAGCACGGGCGGCGCCGCGGCGCAGCACTGGGCCACTTTCGGGTTGGCACTCGCGTGCAACTCCCCCGCTTCGAGAGAACCGGCGCGATGAATGATCCAGATATGATCTTGCGCGTCCGCGGAAACACCAATGGTCTGGCCCATGATCCAGTGATTCGGCAGCGGCTTCGGCCATAAAGGATCCACTTCAAAGCGCGGTGCGATAACACCAGCGGCTTCCACTACCCAATGTTTTTCCAGCAGAGCCGACGCGACGCCTAACGCTCCGGCGAGCGCGGCCAACCCGGCGCCGATGTATAGATTACGCTTCATGCTGCACCTTCCCTTTACGATTGTGAGGCTCTGAGAATCTCTGAGGCTTTGAGAATTATAGTCTGATCTCGGGTACGAGGGAAGCGTGCCAGATTCGCTATTCGCTGCCTGCGCGGCAAGTCCGGCAGTGCGGAAACATGTCCCAGCAGCGCTTTTAACGGCTCCAGTGCAATAGTATACTGAAGTCGGCTGCGAAGACCATGAAAGTCACCCTGCGTTTCCTCGCGATTTCCGCGCTGGTATTGGGCATGGCAGGCCTGTTTCTGGGACAAACGTCTGTCCCTCTGCCCGCGCCGCTCCCGGCCACCGACGCGATCTATGCATGCCCCATGGATCCGGATGTCCGTGGCCATGATCCCGGTACTTGCCCCCGCTGCGGCATGAAACTGGTGGCAGGAATTCCCGATCCTGTGGAATACACCATGGATCTGAATGTGCTTCCACCGGCTCCCCGGCCGCTGCAGCCCACCCGCTTCGAGTTCACCGTTCGCGATCCCTGGAAAGAGCGCCCCGTTACCAAATTTCAAATGGTGCACGAGCGTCTGTTCCACCTGTTCGTCGTCAGCCAGGATCTGAAGTTTTTTGTCCACGATCATCCCATCTTCGAAAAGGAAGGCATCTTTCACTACGATCTGGCGCTGCCGACGCCAGGAATGTACCGCATCCTGGGCGATTTTTATCCGGACGGCGCCACTCCACAGTTGATTGCGAAAACCGTGTTAGTGGCGGGAAAAGCTCCCGCGCCGATTACGTTGACGCGCGATTATTCGACCAAAGACGCCGGCAACATGCAGGTGGAGCTGGTGACCGATCCGCCGCAGCCCATTGCCCATACCAAGACCATGATGTTCTTCAAGGTGAAACCGGGTGATGGCCTGGAAAAATATCTGGGCGCCTGGGGCCACATGCTGGCGGCAAGCGACGACTTGATCGATCTGATCCACACCCATCCTTTCCTGGCGGACGGCGGACCCGAGATCCAGTTCAATATGATCTTCCCGCGAGCCCGCACCTATCGCGTTTGGGTTCAATTCCAGAGGCAAGGCGTGGTGAATACCGCGTACTTCGACGTGCCCGTCGAAGAATTGAAGTAATTCCTACCGCGGGGCCATTCTGACAAAGAGTTTCTATCGGCCCATCACGTCTTTGTAATATTGCTCATACTGCGGAATGATGCGCTCGGTACTGAATTGCTCCATTGCACGGGCGCGGCCGCCGCGGGCGATGCGTTGGTGCAGAGTGTCGTTAGTCAGTAGCTCGACAGCGCGCGCCGCCTGCGCCGCGATATCGCCCACGGGCTCCATGAAGCCATTGACGCCGTCCGTCACCAATTCCGGTATGCCGCCTACGTTGGTGGTGACAGTGGCGGCGCCGCAGGCCATGGCTTCAAGAGCCACCAAACCAAAGGACTCCATTTCGCTCGGCATCAACAGCACGTGCGCCAGCGGAATCAGGCGTTCCACATGATTCTGTTTTCCTAAAAACGAAACGTGCGGCGACAGATGTAGTTGGCGCGCCAGGTGCTCGGCGGATCCGCGGTCCGGACCGTCGCCAACCATCAGCAGGTGCGCGGGCGTATGCTTACGCACTTCCGCCAAGATGCGGATGCAATCCAGCACACGTTTTACGGGACGGAAATTGGACACGTGAATCATCAGCTTTTCGCCCTTAGGCGCGTAGGCGGCCGCGCCGATTTTATCCGGGTCGGGGTGGTATAGCTCGCAGTTGATGAAGTTGTTGATGACGCGGATCTCATTGGTGACGCCGAATACATCAACTGTGTGCCGCCGCAAATCTTCACTGATCGACGTGACCCCGTCGGATTTTTCGATAGAGAATTTGGTGATGGCGAAGTAAGAGGGATCGGCCCCCACCAGCGTGATATCCGTTCCATGCAGCGTCGTGATGAAGGGCAAGCGGCGCTTGGCTGACAGCATCTGCTGCGCGAGCATGGCCGCAATGGAATGCGGAATCGCGTAATGCACGTGCAGCAGATCAAGGTTATAGGCGTCCGCCACATCCACCATGCGCGACGCCAGAGCCAGACAATAAGGAGGATATTGAAACAGCGGATAGTTCGAGACTTCCACCTCGTGATAGTGGATGCGCGGGACCCCAGGATCCAAGCGAATCGGATTCGCATACGTGATGAAGTGGACTTCGTGGCCCCGGTTGGCCAGCTCCAGGCCAAGTTCAGTCGCGACGATGCCGCTACCGCCGTAAGTGGGGTAACACGTGATTCCAATGTTCACAGGGGTCGTCTACCAATAGATCAGATTCAGCAGGACCACGCAGGTTCCCACAATGATCGCCAGCATCGCGGGGCGGCGGTACCAGGACTCGTGAGAATCGATCACGCGGGGCGTCAAGCTGTAGACCAATCCGCGCAGTTCATCCACGGGGCGAGGCCGCGTCGCCAAGCTCACCAGCAGCGTAACGGCGAAGCATGTGGACCAGGCGAAGATCGCCATCCACAGATTCTGCGCCATCGTCGATGGGAACTCATGCACTGGGGCGATCCAGCCGCCCTTGCCTTCCGCGACGGTCAAGCCGTGTACCAGGGCTGCGCCCGCAGTGCCCGACAATAACCCCGCAAAAGCGCCGTGCCCGGTGGTTCGCTTCGAGAACATTCCTAATAAGAAGGTGGCGAACAAGGGTGCGTTTACAAACGAGAACACCAGCTGCAGCACGTCCATGATGTTGTTGTAGCGTTGCGCCAGATAAGCGGCAGCGATCGACAGCGCCACGCCGCCTAGAGTTGTCCAGCGCGCGACGCGCAAATAATGATTGTCGTCCGCGTGGGGCCGCACGTAGCTTTGGTAAAGGTCGTAGGTAAACACCGTATTGAACGCCGTTACGTTGCCCGCCATGCCGCTCATGAAGGAAGCCATCAACGCCGTCAACCCCAGGCCCATCAGGCCTGATGGATAAAAATGTATCATTAGCGTGGTAAGCGCCTGATCATAATCGTAGGCCGATCCCTTAACCGGCAGCGTGTAGCCCATGTTCATCTGCGTCAGCGCAATGGCGGCGATGCCGGGAAGAATCACGATGAACGGCATCACCATCTTAGGGAAAGCGGCAATCAGCGGCGTACGGCGCGCGGCCGACATAGACTTGGCCGCCATAGCGCGCTGGACCACCAGAAAGTCCGTGCACCAATATCCAAACGACAACACGAAGCCGAGCCCGGCAATCAGTCCGAACGCTTCCACGCCCATGGGATTCGCCGCGGCGGAGCCCGTAAACTTCCACGCGTGCGTCATTACCGGAGGCAGCCGCGCCGACATTCCGGCCCATCCCCCGGCTCGATTCACTGCCATCGCGGCGAGCGGCGAGAAGCCGATCACGATAAGGAAGAATTGCAGGACCTCATTGTAAATCGCGCTGGTCAACCCGCCCAGGAAAGTGTACGCCAGAACCACCGCCGCTGAGAGCAGCACGCTTTGTTCAAAAGTCCAACCGAGCAGCAACTGAAACAGCTTCCCCAGCGCGTAAAGCGAGATTCCAGAAGAGAACACCGTCATTACCGCGAACGAAGCTGCGTTCAACGCGCGCGTTTTTTCGTCGAAGCGCAGCTTGAGATATTCGGGGACGCTACGAGCCCGGCTGCCGTAGTAAAACGGCATCATGAAAACGCCGACGAATATCATCGCGGGGATGGCGCCAATCCAATAAAAATGCACGGTCATCAGCCCGTATTTGGCTCCGGACGCACACATGCCCATCACTTCCTGGGCGCCCAGATTCGCCGCGATGAAGGCCAGGCTGGTGATCCACAAGGGAACGGAGCGGTGCGAGGTAAGGAAGTCTTCGCTGGTGCGCACGCGGCGCCGCACCAGCCAACCCACCGCCACCACGAAAAGAAAATAGGCGGCGAGAATCGCGTAGTCGATCGCGCCGAGTGAGATTCTCATCCGTGGATGTGATGGTGACGAGCCGGGAAACGTTTCCCGGCGTATCAGCCAGCATTGGCTTTACGCCAGATCAGAATCGCGGATCGGCAGTTTGCGCAGCCGCTTATCCGTGGCGGCGAAAATAGCGTTGCCGATCGCGCCTGCCACCGGCGGTGTGCTGGCTTCCCCGCCTCCGCCGGGAGCTTCCGTGCTGGGCACAATGTGTGCTTCAATCACCGGCATTTCGTGGATGCGCAGCATGTCGTAAGC
>JALYJH010000064.1 GCA_030775415.1 Acidobacteriota bacterium
GGGCGGGGCTGTATCGGGAAGGCGCGGAGCAATTTACTTTGCACGGCGACTTCCGAGTGACGCCCGTAGCCAAATAGCGGAAGGAAATCGACATGGCGCAAAATAACGACCCACAGCAAGTTTTCTTTGTCGACGATGATCTGATAGAGCGGCTGTTGCGCGGGGACGCGGCTCCGGCTTCGCCTAAACACAAGCGTCCGGCAGCTTCGAGCGGCTTGGCGGCGGCGGTAGCGCTGGCGAACGACGGAAAACTGGACGAGGCAGTGCGCGAGCTCGAGGGGGCGCTGGAGCGGGGCGAGAATCCGAGCGAAGTGCAGAGCGCCTTAGGGCATCTGCGGTTTGAGCAGGAGAAGTGGAGCGAGGCGCAGGGTCATTACGCGAAGGTAGCGGAGCGGGAACCAAAGCATCCGACGGCGCATTACAACCTGGGGCTGTGTTTGGAGCGGCAGTCGAAATTCGCAGAGGCGGCGAAGGAGTTTGAGGCGGCGCTGGCGATCGATGCGAAGCGCTGGCAAGCGCAGGTGGGACGGGGGCTGTGCCTGTTGAGGATCCATCAGGCGGAGGCGGCTCTGCCTTGCTGGGAAGCGGCGCAGGCGGAAGTGCGGTCTTCGAAAAAACCGCAGCGGCAGGATGACATTCTATTCGGCAAGGCGGTAACGCTGCATCAGTTGGGTCGTTTGGAAGAGGCGGCGGAGCTGTATCAGAAGCTGTTGCCGTTGAATCCCAACTCGATCGATCTGTTGAGCAATATTGTTTCTCTGGCGGGCGCACGCAAGGAAGAAATGCGGGCCCAGGAAATGGCGGAGCGCCTCCTTAAAATTCAACCGGACTCGCGCACGGCGCTGGAATGCATGGCTAGCATCACGCTCACGCGCGGCGACTTTAGCGCGGCGGCGCAATACTGTTCGCAACTGGTAAAGGCGACTGCGGATTCCTACGAGGGCTGGTTCAATCTGGGCGTGGCGTATCAGAAGACCGGGCGGTTGGAGCAAGCGGCGAACGCATATCGCGAGGCGCTGCGTCTGCGGCCGCAATCGGCCGAAGCCAATGCCAACCTGGGAGCGGCGCTGCAGGAGCGGGGCGATTTGAAAGGCGCGCGCGCGGCGTATGAGGAGGCTCTGGGAGTTTCTCCGGACTTGCCGGGCGCGTTGTGGAATTTGGCGCTGGCGGCGGAGCGGGAGGGGAACGCCGAGGAAACCGAGAAACTGCTGGAGAGACTGCTGGCGGCGGAGCCGGAGCGGCAGGACGCGGCGTTCCGGCTGGGCTATCTGCAAATGCAGCGCGGCGAGTACGCGGGAGCGGTGGATAGCTTCGAAGCCTGCCTGAAGAAACGCAAGGATTGGTTAGAGGCGCGTTTGAACCTGGGCCTGGCTTGCTGGAAGTTCGGAGATCTGGAAGCGGCGGCGGCGGCCCTCCGCATGGTGCTGGCGATGAATCCGAAGCAGGCAGACGCCTTGCGTTCCTTGGCGGCGGTGGCGATCGAACAGAAGAACGTGGACGAGGCTCGCGAGGCGACTCAGAAATTAGACGCGCTGGGCGGGGCGACATCGGAACTGAACTACAACCTGGGCCTTCTGCTACAAGCGGCGGGCGATCATAACGCGGCGGCGGAGTGTTACCGGACCACTCTAGAGCACAAGCCGAAGTTTAGCGGCGCGTTGATTAATCTGGGACACGCGTTGCGAGCCGCGGGACAGGACGATCAAGCCAGGGAGCTGTGGAGCCAGGCGGTGGCCGCGGACCCGGCGCTGGCGGCGCGGTACTTCCGGTAGGGCGTCCGCTATCATGAAATTTGGGTGAGAAGAAGTCACGCAGCGTCCGGTCACGGATTCTGCTGGTGGTTATCAACGTCGCTTCGCTAGCGAGCCTGCTGTGGGCTTTGCGCGGGGCTCATCTAGGCGAGCTCAAAGAAGACTTGGCGGAAATGAGCTGGTGGTGGGTGGCGCTGGCGGTGGCTGCCGACGTCTCGGTGTATCTGTGGCATGGGGTGCGCTGGCAAACGCTGTTGCGGCCGGTGGTGCGGCTCAAGTATTGGGAGCCGGTACGGGCTATCTACGTTGGATTGTTCGCCAATGAGGTGCTGCCTTTCCGCGCGGGCGAGGTGCTGCGCTGTTACCTGCTGGCGCGGAATCCACTGCTGCCGCTTTCGGTATCGCTTACGAGCGCTTTGATCGAGCGGGTGTTTGACGGCATCTGGCTATCGCTGTGCATCATCCTCATGCTGCGCTACACGACGTTCCCGCACAGCATGCGCTACTTAGTAGACGGCGCGTACGTGCTGGGGATTACAGTGCTGGTATTGGCGCTTGTGCTCGGCGTAGTCATGTTCCGGCGGCACTCAGCGCGGGCGGCGCTGGCGGGGGAAACCGGGTGGCGACGGCAACTGCATGTGTTGATCGACGATCTGGAGATTATGGGGCACTCGCGGTCCCTGCTGACTTCGTTCGTGCAGAGCTTGCCATACCTGATGATCCAGATCATTCCGATCTACGCCGCACTGCGGGCTTATGGCTTCGACCTTTCGCTGGGCGTGGCTTTCGTTCTGATGGTGGTGTTGCGTTTGAGCACGGTGGTGCCGCAGGCTCCGGGGAATTTGGGGCTGTTTCAGGTGGTGGTCCGCGAGACTCTGGTGAAGGTCTATAACGTAGTGCCAGCGGAAGCGGCGCGATTTTCGCTGGTGCTGTGGGGGATCATGACGCTGCCGCTGTTGATTGGCGGAGCGATCTCACTGGCGGTGACCGAATCGAAGTTGAGCGAACTGCACGAAGCGGCTAAGTCGGAGACCAGCCAGATCACAAGCTCGCGGCCATAACCTTTTCGTAGACAGCCCAGGTTTGGGCGACGGCGGAATCCCAGGTGAAGCGCAAGGCACGGGAGTGGCCGCGCGCGATCAGGTCTTGGCGCAGGGCGGGGTCGGTGGCCAGGCGCGAGAGGGCGTAGGCCAGGTCGTCCACATTGAGGGGATCCACTAAGAGGGCGGCGTCGCCGGCTACTTCGGGCATGGCGGATGTTCGCGAGGCGATGACGGGGAGGCCATGGGCCATGGCTTCGAGAACCGGCATGCCGAAGCCTTCATCGAGCGAGGGGAACGCGAAGATACGGGCGCGGGCGTAGAGGGCGGCGAGCTGTTCGGCGGAGAGGTGTCCTAGCAGGTCGATATCCTGGCGCCGGGGGCTTTCTTCCACTGCCCGCAGTTCTTCGGCGGCTCCGTAACCTTGCGAGGCTCCGGCGAGGGCGAGGCGCCAGCCGGCGGGGAGGCGTTCGAAAGCTTTCACCAATCTGGCGACGTTCTTGCGGCGCTGGATGACGCCGACGAAGAGGACCAGGTTGTCGCGGGAGGCGGAGCCGGGTGCGGCGGGCATGTGGACACCGTGGGGCACTACATGAATGCGGGAGGGTTCGACGCCGAGGTGTTGCTCGACTTGCTGGGCGGTGAACTGGGAAACAGCAATGATGGCGTCGCTGTGTGCGACGGCCTGGCGGGCTTGCGCGGTGAAGCGGGCGCGGAAATCAGGGGAGGAGTAATCTCCGGACATGACGAACAGGTCGTGGAAGGTGGAGACGGTGCGGCGCGCGGAGGCGTCCACGCGCTGGTTGAGGGCGTGGAAAAGATCGGCGCGCGGGGCGCCCACCAGAAGGCGGCGGGCGGCGTTGGGCGGCAGCGCATCGGAGAACGATTGGAACAGGCGGTGAGGGCGGTAGTAGAAGCGGAAGCGTTCTTGGGGGTGCGCGCAGGCGAGACCGAACATCATCTCGCGCGAATACACGCCGACTCCCGACAGATTGCGTCCGAGGCTATAGGTTGCGTCGAGAGCGATGCGCACTCGTTTGTTATCGTCGCATAGTCAGGCGATGCGCAAGTAGGTTTCGATGCGGGGCGGGGCGATCAGCAGGTCCGCGGTTGCGTTGCGGAATTCCTGGAGGTGCGCGGAGGCGGCATGGCGATCCAGGTGCGCCTGTGAAGTCCAGTTCTCGTAGAACACGAAGCGGGCGGGATCGCTGGAATGCACATGCAGATCGTATTGCACGCAGCCGTCTTCACGGCGCGTGGGCTCGATTAAGGCGAGCACGGCGCGGCGGAGCGCATCTTCTTTACCGGGTTTCGCCTGCATTTCGGCGACGACCGTCAACAGTTGAGCCATATCTGACGATGATGGCACGTCAAACGGCGATTTGATATTCCTTCAGCTTGCGATAGAGGGTAGTGCGGCCGATGCCCAGCAGGTGCGCGGCGATGGCACGATCTCCTTTGGTGTATTCGAGGGCATGCAGAATGGCGCGGCGTTCGAGCACATCGAGCGGGATGACGGAGGCGGCGCCGTGGGGTACGGAGACGGGCTGGGACGGGGAGGCATCGGATTCCGGTTGGGACGGAGCGTTCGAGGCGGAGTCGGCTCCGACGGCGGCCATCAGGTACTGAGATTTCTTTTGCAGCAAATGGTTCTGCAGGCTGGACGGCAAGTCGGCTACGTGCAGCAGGGGGCCGGAATTGATGGCCACCATGTGCTGCACGCAGTTCTCGAGTTCGCGCACGTTGCCGGGCCATTCGTAGGAGAGCATGACTTCCAGGGCTTCGGCGGTGACGCTGTAGTTGCCACCGACTCGCGACAGGAAGTGATTGATCAGCGCGGGGATGTCTTCGCGGCGCTCGCGCAGGGGCGAGAGGCGGATGTTGATGACGTTGAGGCGGAAGTACAGGTCGCGGCGGAAGGCGCCTTTCTCCACTTCCTTGGCGAGATCGCGGTTGGTGGCGGCGATGATGCGGAAGTCGGAGTGGCGCGTCGATACTGAACCTACGGGGCGGAATTCCTTCTCTTGGAGGACGCGGAGCAGTTTGGCCTGCAGGTCTAAAGGCAGCTCGCCGATTTCGTCGAAGAAGGCGGTGCCTCCGTTGGCGGCCTCGAGCAAACCGAACTTGGTGGTGCCAGCGCCGGTGAAGGCGCCTTTGACGTGTCCAAAGAGCTCACTCTCCATCAGCGGGCCGACCATCGAAGAGCAATCGACGGTGACGAAGGGGCCTGACGCGGCCGTATTATGGATGGCGCGGGCGACCACTTCCTTACCAGTGCCGGTCTCGCCGAGCAGTAGGGCGGGCCAGCGGCACTTGCCAAGTTTCTCAATCAAACGGAATATCTGGCGCGTGCGCGGCGATTGTCCCACCAGGATGTGGCGGCTTTCTTCAAGGTTCGGTGACATGTTCATTCGAGGGTCTTTGTAGGGGGGACCTAATATAAGGTGCGTTGGACTAAGATAAACTCTACGATTGAATGCAACTTTCCTCAAGACCCGCTTACAGTGCATTGGGGTAAGTCTATTGCGGGTGGGGAGTATACCCACTTTGCGGGTGGGTACTATTGGGGCGACGATAGCGGATCCGGCTCAGGTTCTGCTACGACCAGTGCGGCGCCGGTCTCTTGGCGAACGCGGATGGCGAGTTCAGCGGCTTGATCCCGCGTCATTGCGTAGCCAACAATCACGCGCCACACTATTAAGACTCCGTTCGTGCCTCCGGTGAAGTCGATATGGGCATGCACGAAGTGGTCTTCGAGAGCAGCGCGCAGGGCTTCGGCGCGGCCGGGATCAGCGAAAGCGCCGGCTTGGACCACGTAACCTTTGACCGCGCAACAATCGACAGGCTGGACGAGGGCCGGCTTCGAGTCGACGGGCGGCGCGGAGCGCGGGAGGGGCAGATTGGCCGACGGCGGGGGTGGAATTACTTTCAGGCGGACGCGAGCGGTTCCGGCGCGGAGCATGTCGATGTCGCGCGCGGCGGCTTGCGAGAGATCGACGATGCGTCCCTTGACGAAGGGACCGCGATCATTGATGCGCACGTCCACTTGTTTTCCATTGGAGAGATTGGTGACCTCGACCCAAGTCTGAAAGGGCAGCGTGCGATGGGCGGCGGTGAACTGCTGCATGTCGTAGACTTCGCCCGAGGCGGCGCGGCGGCCGTGATAGGGGAAGCCATACCAGCTGGCGACGCCGGTCTCCGTGGTCCCTATACGCGCCGGTGCGAGGGGCGTGTTCACATGCGCGGGTCGATGAGAACAACCGGCGACGAAGGTGAGCGCGATCAAAGGCAGTGAGAGTACGAGTGGGGTGAAACCCGCATGAATCGGCCTTCGCAACAGTGTCATTCTTTCCCGCGCACCTAAAACAATTCTACGCATTTACGTTTTTTTATGGAATGGGGGTGTGGGGAGACTCACGAGGCGCGAGACTGGACATCGGCCTGGTGCATTTTTTTCTTGACATTCAATTCAATCCACCTTATAAAGGGGACACAAGCGCGTTCTCTTACGAGTGGCGCGTACTTTGATGTTAAGGGAGAATCAAACGATGAAATTCGCAACCAAGAAGAAAGCGGCCCCGAAGAAGAAAGCTGCTGCTAAGAAAAAGAAGTAGCTAAACGGGCTCGCAATAGCGAGTTTGACCAACCGGCCCCGAGCAATCGGGGCCGTTCTTATTTTGTACCCACCTGTTTTACTCCCGGCGGATTCATAAAGACCTTGGCGACTGCTGCGTGTAAGTCGGCATATGTCATAGCGCCAGGATGGTACAGGCGCACAATGCCGGCGCGATCGATTAAAACCAGCGTGGGCGTGGTGCTCGCGCCGTAGCGGGTGAAGTTGGCTTCGCTGACTTTCACGGGCGCTTCGATCACGCTGCTGTAATAGGCGCGGCGCACCTGTTCGATGTAAGCGGTCTCAACGGCGGGCGCGGCATCGACACCCCCGGCCACATAGCCGTACTTCTGCGTAGGGGCGATAAAGGCAAGGCCTTGAGGAACAAACTCGGCCTTGATCTTGGCGAGTACGGGGATTTCGGATTTACAGTCGGGACACCAGTGGGCCCAGAAGAACAGCAGCGCAGGCTTACCTGGGGTGCGAACGATGCCATCGAGCGGGGGCGCCGGCTTTCCTTCGAGCGTGAGCAGCAACAGGTTCTTGCGAATGCGGGGAAGGATGGAGGCGGCCCTAAATGTGTTGGCCTGCTCCTCTAGAAAAGTTACGGCTTCACTGCGGCGGCTTTGGGCGGCTAAGGTCTGGGCCTGGATCTCGATGGCGGCACCGAGCGCGAGCGGAAGATGCGGGTCACGATCGAGCGGGCGCTTCTTCAACATTTCCGTGGACTGCGCGTAGATGCCTTGCGCAAATTTTTCAGCGGCTTGGTAATTGTGACTTTCAAACTCGGCGCGGTCGAGCCAGCTGAAGGCTTCGAGGTACTCGGGCGTGATACCTTGAGCCGCGCGATAGGCGGTGAGCTGCTGAATGGCGCGGGCGTCGGAGCCGGTGGAGAAAGAGGCCAGCACATCCTGCACGATGCCTGCGGGGGCGGGTGTCGTGACTAGCAGGAGAAGCGCAAAGGGCCGTAGACGGCAGTACATGGGTCTACAACTTCAGGTGTTTCAAGTATTCCAGGAAGGCATTACCCAGGTCGTGGCGTTTGAGGGCGAGTTCGACGGTGGCTTGCAGAAAGCCTTGCTTGTCGCCGGCGTCATAGCGCTTGCCTTCGAACTTGTAGCCGTAGATGGGGCGGTTGCGCAGCATGTGCTTGAGGCCATCCGTTAATTGAATCTCGCCGCCGCTGCCGGGCTCGACGGTCTCGAGTGAGCTGAAGATCTCGGGAGTCAACACGTAGCGCCCGATGATGGCCAGGTTCGAAGGAGCGTCGTCGGCTTTGGGTTTCTCGACCAGGTTACGGATGCGGTAAAGGCGGTCCTTACCGCCGTTGTGGGCGACGGGTTCGGCATCGACCACGCCGTACGCCGAAATATTTTCGCGCGGGACTTCCATCAGGGCCAGAACGGGGGCGGAGTAAAATTCATAGACGTCGAGCAGTTGGCGGAGGCAGGGGGTCTCGGCATCGATGATGTCGTCGGAAAGAATTACGGCGAAGGGTTCTTCGCCCACAAGCTCGTGGGCACGGAGGACGGCGTGACCTAAACCGAGCGCTTCTTTTTGGCGGACGTAGGCGACGTTAATCATGTCGGAGACGGCGCGCACGGTGGCGAGCAGGTCTTTCTTGTGGCGATGTTCTAAAAGGTGCTCGAGCTCGAAGCTGACATCGAAGTGATCTTCAATGGCGCTCTTGCCGCGTCCGGTGACGATAATGATATTCTGGACGCCGGAATGTTTGGCTTCCTCGACGCCGTATTGGATCAAGGGCTTGTCGACGAGCGGCAGCATCTCCTTGGGCATGGCTTTGGTCGCCGGAAGAAATCGCGTGCCGAGGCCCGCGGCTGGGAAAACTGCTTTACGAACTTTCTTGGTCATGCAATTTCTATTCTATCGGCTGAGGCAAGGGGTTCGGTGGGAATCCGCAGCGAGCTATTTCAAGAGCTTGGCGATGGCTTTCAGCTCCTCGCGAATTTTGCCGAGGAGCGGGGTAATCTCAGCCGGATCGGGATCAAAAAGATCACGCTGCACGCGTTTGCGCTTGCCGGCTCCGGCCGGTGACGGGAGCGGTTCGGGTCGAACGCGGGTTTCGAGAAATTTGCGGGCACCTTCGATGGTGAAGCGCTGTTCGTAGAGCAGGCGCTTGATTTCGAGCACCATCTCGACGTCCTTGCGGCGGTATAGGCGGTGGCCGGTGCCGGACTTCTTGGGTCCTAGAGCGGGAAACTCCGTTTCCCAGAAGCGCAACACGTAAGGTTTGATGCCGGCCAGGCGCGCCACGTCTCCGATCCGGAAGTACAGCTTGTCGGGGATCTCCGGAGGAGCGGTCACGATCATGTCTTCTTGCGAACTCATGACGTACCCTTATGATAATGTCCCCGCTTGTAGGAATCCATCCGGTCCGTGAGGCGCTGCTGGCCGGACGGCCGCTCGATCGCGTCGTTATCGCCAAGGGCGCAGGCGGTGCGCGCCTGCAGGAACTGATGGGCCTGTGCCGGGAACGCGGCATTCCAGTGCGGGTGGAGCCTCGGGAACGGCTGGATCGTGCGTCCAACGGGGCAAACCACCAGGGCGTGATCGCGTTTGGGGCGGCGGAGAAATATTCGTCGATTGACGAGACGGCGGCATCGGGGGGATTGCACGTGATTTTGGACGGGGTGGAGGACCCGCACAATTTGGGAGCGATCATTCGCACAGCGCACGCAGCGGGGGCAGCGGCGGTGGTGATTCCGGAGCGGCGTGCGGCGGGATTGAACGAAACCGTAGGCCGGGCGGCGGCGGGGGCGCTGGCTTATCTGCCGGTGGTGCGGGTGGTGAACATTAATAAGACGCTGGATGAATTGAAGGCCCGGGGGTATTGGATCTACGGCTTGGACGAACGCGGAAAG